>CALFSW010000034.1 GCA_937916505.1 uncultured Verrucomicrobiales bacterium
GCAATTTTGAGGACGCCATCTCTCTGGTTGGCGAAGAGCTCGTAAGCTTCTTCAATCTGTTCGAGCCCAAAACGATGAGTGATCAAGGGACCGAAGTCAATTCGGCCCGATGCAATGACATTCATGAGACGCCGCATCCGCTCCTTTCCTCCCGGGCATAGGGAGGTGACAATCTTGTGGTCTCCCAGTCCGGCGTGAAAGGCCGCAAGCGGTATCGTGAGATCTTCGGAGTAAACCCCGAGACTCGACAAGGTTCCTCCAGGCTTGAGAACCCTGAGGCAGCTTTCGAAAGTCGATTGCAATCCAAGGGCTTCGATCGCCACATCAACGCCACGGCCATTTGTGAGCCGCATGATCTCTTCGACAGGATCGACCGCGCTGAAGTCGATCACGACATCGGCACCGAAACGCTTCGAGATCGCGATACGCTCCGGAACGGTCTCCACACCGATGATCGTTGTCGCGCCGCGCAGCCTGGCTCCGGCAGTTGCACAGAGCCCGATCGGTCCCTGCGCAAAAACGGCCACGGTGTCGCCGATCTTGATGTTCCCGGATTCCGCGCCGGCGAACCCGGTCGACATGATGTCCGGGCACATGAGCACCTGCTCGTCGGTCAGGGTATCGGGAACCGGGGCCAGGTTGGCCATGGCATCGGGCACCAGGAGATACTCGGCCTGCGAGCCGTCGATGGTATTTCCGAAGCGCCAACCGCCCATGGGTTTGAGCCCGTGCACCGCACTTTGGCCGTCTTGGGCACCCAAGCCGTCGAGCGAAGCGTTGGAGTAACCACTCGGACATATCGCGCCGGCGATGACCCGTTCACCTTCGCTATAACCCTCAACATTTCGGCCGAGCTTTTCAATAATCCCGACCGGCTCGTGCCCCACCGTAAGGCCTTTGGCGACCGGATATTCCCCTTTCAGGATGTGGACATCGGTTCCACAGATTGTCGTTGTTGTGATCCGGATCAGGGCATCGTTCGGACCCACATCAGGGATGGGTTTTTCATCGAGAACAATTCTTCCAGGTTCAACAAAGAGAGCAGCTTTCATAAGACTAGACATAGTAGTGGATCGTTGGTTTCAAGCTCACCATGCTACTACCGTCGGTCGATTGCGGCTCCGCATTTTCTGCGCATTTCCCCGCATTACCGGGGTTTGACCTGGCGTTCGAAGCGAGGCGATAAAGAAGCTCTGGTTTTGCACATCCATCCGTGCCGATTGATCCCCGGTCGAATCTTGTCAGTCTTTTCACTCATCTCATTTTTTCCTAGACGAGGATCTCGCTCACGACCCGCGCCGGCTCCACCCCGGTCAACTTCTGGTCGAGCCCCTGATGCGGGAAGATCAGTCGCTCGTGGTCGATGCCGAGCTGGTGCAAGATGGTCGCGTGGAAATCGTGGACGTGAACGGGGTCCTTGCTGACGTTGTAACAAAAGTCGTCGGTCTCGCCGTGGCTGATACCGCCTTTGACACCGCCGCCGGCCATCCACGTGGTGAAGCAGCGGGGGTGATGATCGCGTCCGAAATTCTTTGGGCTGCTGGCGGCCTGACCGTAGGTGGTCCGACCGAACTCTCCCGCGAAAACGACGAGAGTGTCTTCCAGCAGTCCGCGTTGCTTCAGGTCCCGCAAAAGCGCCGCGATCGGTTGATCGACATCGCGAACCTGGGCTGGCAAATTGACGGGAAGATTTGAATGGTGATCCCACCCACGGTGAAAGAGCTGGATATAGCGGACATCGCGCTCTGCCATACGCCGCGCCAGCAAACAGTTCCGGGCAAAGGAGCCGCTTTTGTGCACATCGGGGCCGTAACTTTCCATCACCCTCTTGTTTTCCTTGCTCAGATCCGTCAATTCGGGAACCGATGTTTGCATTCGAAACGCCATTTCCTGCTGAGTGATGGAAGTCTCGATCTCCGGATCTCCCGCCTGTGCCTGCTCGTTGCGATTCAACTGCGTGACCAGGTCCAGTGCTTTGCGCCGCGCACCGCGATCGACGCCGGGCGGATTCGACAAAAAGAGAACCGGATCACCTGCGGATTGAAAGGCCACGCCCTGGTGCCGGGAGGGCAGGTAACCGGATCCCCACAAGCGGCTGTAGAGGGCCTGAATATTGGCTTTTGGTGCCGACCAGAAAGCGGACTGCATGACGACATAGTCCGGCAGCTCCTTGTTCATCGAACCGAGCCCGTAACTGAGCCAAGACCCCATGCTGGCCTTACCGGCAATTTCCGAACCGGTACAGAAGAAAGTTTGAGCCGGGTCATGGTTGATGGCGTTGGTATGGGTCGATTTGATCAGGCACAGATCATCAACCATCGACGACATCTCCGGCAGCAATTCGCTCAGGTAGAGACCGGACTTGCCATGCTTCGAAAATTTGTAGGGCGATGAGTAGATGATTTGCGGTTGCCCTTTCGTCATCACCGTCACGCGCTGGCCGTTGCTAACGGATTTCGGCAGCGGCTTCCCCTGCTGTCGATGTAGATCGGGCTTGTAGTCGAAGAGGTCCAGTTGGCTGGGGCCTCCGGCCATGAAGAGGAAGATGACCCGCTTGGCCTTGGCGGTGTGATGCTGCGTTGTGTTTCCGGCCAGAGCCGTCACCGCATTGGCCAGGGCTGCAGTGCCCAGTCCCATCCCGGAGCGGGTCAGGAACTGGCGGCGGTTTTGCAAATCGCAGAAGCGTTGAAATGGGTCCATGGCTACTTCCGGACTCTCGCGGATTCAAGGTTCATCAGACTGTTGGTGAGCAGGGTCCAGGCAGCGGTCTTTGGATCGGGGGCGACCTCCTTGGCCAAGTTTGGGCGGGAATTGTAGTAATCGAGCAGTTCGTCGAGAGTTTTCCCAAGCATCGCCAGCTCTTTCGCGGTCGGCTTGTGCGAGGTGATCCGTTCATGCAGGCGGAGCAACGCTTTGCTACGATCATTTCCTACTTCGAGCAGAGTCCGTTCCGCACAACTCCGGGCCAGTTTGAAATACTCCGGCTCATTCATCAGCACCAGGGCCTGCAGCGGCGTATTAGTCCGCTCCCGCCTGGAGATACAATACTCCCGCGACGGGGCGTTCATGATGCTCATCTGGGGCGGCGGCATCACCCGTTTCCAATAGGTATACAAACTACGCCGGTGGATGGCTTCACCGCTGTCGGGTTTAAAAAGCTCGTTTGTCATCGTCACCGATTTCCATAGGCCCGGAGGTTGAGGTGGCTTGACGCTCTTGCCGTAGAGCTGCGTATTCAATTTGCCACTCACCATGAGCAACTGGTCCCGAATCATCTCGGCATCCATTCGATAACGCGAGCCCCGCGCGAGGAACCGATTTTCAGGGTCGGATTGATAAGCCGCAGGGGGCGCGTCCGATTGTAGTTTGTAGGTCGCCGACAAGACGATCTCCCGCATCAGCCCTTTGACATCCCAGCCGGACTCCATAAAGCGAACCGCGAGATCGTCGAGCAGCTCCGGGTGACTTGGCCATTCGCCCCGGGCGCCGAAGTCCTCCGAGGTTTTGACCAGCCCAACGCCAAAGAGCTGCTGCCAGAATCGATTCACCGTCACGCGAGCCGTCAGGGGATGCTCGCGTGAGACCAGCCAGTTTGCCAAATCCATGCGACTCGGGACACTGCCCGAGGTATCCAACGGCGGAAGGAAGGCCGGCGTGCCGCGCGGCACTTCTTCACCGGGCTGATCATAGGCCCCGCGAATCCGAAGGTGCGCTTTGCGCGGCGGGGTGCGTTCGCGCATCACCATGGCCCGCCCCGCTCCACTGTGCTGCGCCTGCCGTTGCTGGTTGATCTCATCGACCTTGTGCTTCAACTCAGCGAGGAGGTCGGCGGGCGGCTGTTTGCCAGCCAAAGCGGAGATCTGGACCTGGTTCAGGGCGATGTTGAAGACGGCAACTTCGTCGATCTTCCCGTCGAAGCTCGCGCCGTATTGCTTGAGGAAGGGGGAGGAAATGCCGAATTCGCCATGTTCTGCACCGTAGTGGAAGCCCGCCGCCGCGGTCGCCTGTGCAACGCCGTTCAGGTAAGCCGTGACGGATTCGCCGGTCCACACCAGGGCGAGATGCTGCCAAAAACCCACGCTCAGCGCGCCCGGCGGCGCAACTTGCAGCCAAGCGGATCCGCTCCAGACCTCCATCGCGCCATTCGCCACCACACGCACCACGCCGGCCTGACTCCCGGCTCCACTCAGCTGGCCGATGATCCGGCTATCGGCAACAAAGCTGTTCGGGTGCAGCCACATCGAAACGGCGGCTTGCCCACCGGAGGCGGTGGCCGAGAGATTGATGTTGCCACCGTTGACGTAGTCGCCGGTGCTCGCTTTGAAAACCAGTGCGCCCGGCGACTCCACCCCCGGCGAGCTCCACATCGGCGATCCCACAAGCTTGCCTTTGTTTCCGGTGCCAATCTTGTTGGCTGCCGTGGTTCCGCGGCCCTCATCAAAATTCCAGTAGTGCACGGTCGGCGCCTTGGCCGGGGGCCGTCTGACGTCAGTCGGCCGGAGAGCCCCCAATTTTTCCTGCAGCGCATTGAGCTGCGCATCCAACCCGGCCTGTTCCGCCCCCTGCCCCACTGCGGGCACAAGAACCGACGGTTCCTGAATTCCGTTCGGTTCCGCGGGACCGGTCTGTGCTTCGCCGGAGAAGTTGTTGAAGAAGGCATAGAGTTGAAAAAACTCTCGCTGCGAAATGGGATCATACTTGTGATCGTGGCACTGCGCACATTGCACCGTGAGACCGAGAAAGGCCGTTCCTACCACTTCGACACGACCCAGGACGTTCCGGAAAAGGCTCTCTTCTGGAAGAACCGACCCCCTTTCGAACATCAAATGGAGCCGGTTGAAGCCGGAGGCGACCTGCTGATCCACGGTCGGCTTTTCGTAGAGATCACCGGCCACCTGATCGCGGATAAACTTGTCGAAGGGCAGGTTGGCATTGAAAGCGCGGATGACCCAGTCGCGGTAAGCGCTGAAGTCACGAGGCCGGTCGGTGTGCAGTCCATTGGTGTCGGCCAAGCGCACCAGGTCCGCCCAGTAGCGCGCCATGTGCTCGCCGTACTGCGGACGAGCGAGGAGCGCATCGACCCGCTTTTGATAGGCATCCGGAGACTGGTCCGCCTCGAACTCGGCCAACTCTTCCAGCGTCGGAGGCAAACCGGTGAGATCAAAGGTCAGCCGACGAAGCAGCGTTCGCTTGTCAGCTTCCGGGCTTGGAGAAAGCGATTCATTCTCCAGCCGGGCCAGGACATGGCGATCGATTGCTCCGTCGCCCCACTCACCCTTTGGCAAAGCGGGCACGATCACCGGCTTCTTAAACGCCCAGAACGTGTCGTACTTCGCTCCCCCTACAATCCATCGTTTGATGATCTCCTTCTCCGCCGCCGTCAATGGCTTCTTGTGGGCATCAGCCGGCGGCATGATGTCATCTTCGTCGTCGGTGGTAATGTGATACCAGAGTTCGCTCTCCTCCAGATCGCCCGGCTTAATGGCATGCACGCCACTGCGGATGCGATAGGCTCCGTGTTCACCATCGGCCTGATCCAGGCGCAGCTTACCCTTGCGCTCATGCTTGTCCGGGCCGTGACACTGAAAGCATCGGTCCGAAAGGATCGGTCGCACGTCCCGATTAAAGTTGATCGGAGCAGCATCGGCCCAAGCCTGCTCCAGGGTCGCGGACTCACCGTCCACCGCCTTCAGCACCTTCTCCACACTCTCTGCGACACTCTTGGCGAGAAAGGCGGAGCCCTCAGGGGTGTAATGGCATCCGTCGGCACCTCGGAGCCGTTCCACATGCGGCAGCATTTTTTGGTAGAGGTCGTTGATGGGAATGCCGTTCTCCTCCATCACTTTTCGGGCGATAGCATTGCGGATGGGTATGTCCGCCCCTTTCACCGAGATCCCGTTTTGCTGAAGATCCCTCACGGGCGTCGTACTCGCCCAGACCAGCTTGGCGCCGGTGGCCTTGAGTCGCGCAACGAGCGTCTTCAGATTCTTTTCATACCCCTTCGAGTTGATCCTGATCTTGCCGCCATTCAAATAGTGCGCATCCCAGATGCCCCAGTTGAAATGAATGACATCCCAAGGTTTTTCACCCAACCATGCCTCGATTCTCTTCAGTCCGTGTTGCGTGGATTGGCAGTTCTCCGGTGGACGATGCACCGTCGCTTTTCCGGCCAGGAGTTTACGCGCCGCTTGATCGTAGCCCATGGAAATGGAGTCCCCCAACAGAAGCACGCGCGGAAGATCGCCTCGTTGTTTTTCGACGACGGCATCCTTCGCATGCGCGGTGGTTGGAACAGCCCACGCAACGAAACACCCAAGAACCAAACGGCCCAAGCATTCCCCCCATCTTTTTATGACTGATATCTTCATTTTGCTCTAGGGCCGCACCTCAAACCGTGCCGATCGATCGCTGAGCTGCAATTTCTCGATAGTGAGAAGGCCGGTTCCATCCGCCTTTGCCGCTCCGGACTGCAGAGTTTTCCCCTCACGACTGAGAGACCATTGGTAGGTTTGTCCCGCTTCGGTTTTAAAGCTCTGCAAGCGTCGAAAACTCACCGCCGTCTGCGCGGTATTCGGGAGATCGATTTCCGCCTTCAGTGCGGGCTTGATCTCGGCTTTGTTGACCAGGCGGAGATCGATCTGAAAGTTGCCGGGAGTATCCGAAATCGACTTCCATCGGAACAGGGCACCGATCTGGCCGGATTCGTCACCGCCGTTCGCGTTCTTAAACCCCGGATAATTGTTGTCCGTGCTGGCATTTGAAAAAACCGGATAGGCCTCGTTCTTACGAATCGAGCGCCATGGAAATAGCTGCGCCGCAGGATGGTAGCCGGCCACCGAACTCTGGTGACCATGCGGCCCCCATGCGAACACCAATGGGAACTTCTTATCCTTGAAGTAGGCGATCAGCTTCTCCTGATCCTTACTCCAGTTGTCGTTTGGTGCGGAGAAATTCACGAGAATCGGTGGATCCGGAACATCCTTCCCAAACACGCGGTGTTCGATGTGCTCGATCCCGGCAGGCACCGCAACATTCACTGCCGCGAAAATATCCCCGCGCCGCATCCCGATTCCAAGACTACCGCTGCCACCCATCGAGATGCCACTGAGATACACCCGGTTGCGATCGATTTTGTAGGTTTGAATCACCCATTCGATCGTAGTGAGAACCCGCTTTTCCGCAGGGCAATACGCATCCGCGTATTTCTCCTTCTCCTTCCGAATTGAGTGTGCGCCCCACCACCAGTCGTTTCGGTTTTTGCGGCAATCGAGATAGAGGATGACTTGGTCTTCCAGCCCCACGTAGTGAAACCAATCCGGATGCTTGAAGGCGCGATCCAATGCCACGTCGCCACTGCCACCAGCCGAGTGCAGGACCACATGCAGCGGCTTTTTCCCGGGGTTCCCGGCAAGGGGAAGAACGTAGAAGTAGTCTTGCTGTGGCTTGGCATACCCCCACTCAGAGATACTGTCGTGCTCGTAGCGCAGGACCTTGCGCCCGCCCTTTTCGAACTCCTTGACCAGCTTCATCTCGGGCGTTCCAAAACTGACCTCCTCCGAGGCCGAGAGTGACGCCGGCGATAGCAGTAGGACGAACAGGATCGTGATGAGGTGTTTGATCATGGTTAATTGTGCCCCTTGAGCGACTGTAGATAATCGAGTAAGGAGGCAAACTCTTTCACCGTCAGGTTGGCCGCCAGCCCGGACGGCATGATTGATTCCTGCCGCGTGCCCCGCTCCTTGACGTCTTTCGCGTTGATCTTAGTTTCCACCCCTCCGATGCTCCTCAGCTGGATCACGCCGTCAAGCTCGGCGGTCACGAAGCCTTCGTGGTGCCCGCCATTGGCTAATTTGATCCATTGCGTTTGGAATCCCTGCGCCACAGATGCGCTTGGATTCAAGATGGACTCTGCCAGAAAGCGCCGATCAAAGGTGTTTCCGACACCCCCCAGAAAGGGACCTTTCGGCACTTCCTTCAAGGTGGTCGCGTGGCAGGCAATGCAGCCCTGGCGCAGGTAGAGATCCTGCCCCTGCTTGGCGTCGCCATTGGTCTGCATCACTAACTTGATCGCCTCGTCGACCGTCAGTTCGGCGATCCGCTTGCCGGCCTTCGATTTGATCGATTCCAGATTCTGCTGCACCGCGATCAACGACTGCTCACTCTGATTGCTGTCGATGATGCGTTTCAGCTGCGCCTTCACCGCCTTGCCATTGCTTTGCTGCGCGACAAGAGGCGAGTTATGGAGATTCAAGAGAATGGTCCATACCATCGCTTGTTGGCTTTGCTCCAACTTGGGCAACAAGCGTTCCAATTCTGCGATGCGCTGCACATGCTGGGTCGAATACAGGTATTCTATTTTTTTCTGCACAAGCAGTGGCTCCGACACCTCGTTCTTGTCCCAGTAGTCGAGCACGTCCAATTGCGCTTTAGTGACCGCAACAGATGGAATTTTCGCCAGGGCATCGAAGGCCATGACGCGCTCAGTCTGCGTCCCTTTCGATTTGGCGATGCCCGCAACCGCGTTGATATTCTTCCCGGTCATTTCCAGCAAGGCCAAAGTGGTGTCAGCGGCCTTGTCGCCTGTCTTCAGCTGCAGCTCTGCGGGGTTCAGACGGTTGCGCTTGAGCTCCACGAGCAGCGCCACTTGGCTGGACGATTCAAAGACGTTTAAATTGTCCTCCACAAAGGTTTTGATCTTCGCACTTTGCTCCCAAACAATGGGGGCGAAATAGGGGCCGCGGTCATCCGGGCGCGTATGCCACCAATCCTTGGCCACCTTGGGTTCCCAGCGTTTTTCTTTGTGGTAGAGTCGGAACAGTGCCGTCATGATTCCGACCCTTAAGTCGCTATCTTTTGTGGAACTGAACGTCGCCATCAAACCATCGACTGCGCGGTCATCGTGCATCTCCTGTAAGCACCGCAAGGCCACGGGCCGGAGCGTTGGGTCCGCGAGGGCTTTGAGACAGGCGTCGACGGCGTGCAACGAGACCACCGCTTTCGCCGCCACATGGGGAATAGCCTGAACGTGATCGACTGTCTTCGGCACACCAAGGGGGAGGATATCGGGAGCGGCGGACGCGTCTCCAAGGCGGGAAAGCGCGATGACCGACTGCAGCCGGACCCGCGGATCCGCGGATCCGGATCATTCAAACCCTTCACGTACGGCGTCGTGGTGACTCCGTTCAACTCCCCCTTTCGATCGGCCAGCGCTCGCAAGGCAAACTCGCGAATGGCCTCGGACTTCGCCAACTCGAGAAGGGTGGCATTGGCCTCAAAACCCAGCAGTTGCTTGAAGGTAAATAAGGCTGCAATGCGCCCGTGGAGTTCGGTCGATTCATCGGCAGCAGCCTTCCCAAGCCCATCACGGAATAACTTCTTTGGACCGCGTCTCAGGATTTCATGCTGTGCGTTGGTGCGTAGCACCGCACTTTGTGAGGTGACGTATTTCAAAAGATCCTCATCACTGGATTTAGGCAGGTCGGGGAATTGCGTCGGTTTCAGATTCTTGGGTTTGATCAGGGTCACGCGACCGACATCAGGCCTCCCGTGAGAAAAATTTCCGTTGTTCCAATCGCACACATACATCCGCGACGAGCCGTCCACATCGATATCGATGGCCACCCTCTTGTCGTAGAAAACCTGCTGCTCCGACACGAACGTTGCCTCTGCATCCTCCATCACGTGCAGATAGACTTTACGGGTCGAAAAATCACAGGTGTAGACCTTGTTGTTAAACGCCACGGGGATCCCGGGTTCATCAATAAACGCGGCACCCGTTCCCGAACCCACCGTATGTTCGGCCAAGGCCTGCATGTGTTCGCGGGGAAAATTCTTATAGAGACGCGGGTAGCCCATATCCGAGAGCGCCGGCAAGTGATGGAAGCGCACGCCCCAACCACCGCCATCATTATTGTTGTCCCGGGCGAAGAGGTCCAGCCGCGGGCTGACCGCCGCGTCCATGATGTTGCGGACATTCTTGGTCACCAGTTCCAGCTCGGTGCCGTCCGGGCGAACACGAAAGACGCCGCCACCCTGCAGATACATCGTGCTGCCGTCTTTCGCGGTGGCATTGACCATGCCGAAATCGCCAATGGCCAGATACAGCCAGCCGTCAATCCCCATGCGAACGCCGTTGGAGGTGTGTCCCGTGCTCCCAAATAATTTCCCGACAAAGCCGAGATCCTTGATCAGCAGCTCCCTCTCGTCGGCAACGCCATCATCGTCGGTATCCCGGAAGGCAGTCAGAAAGGGCGGGTGTACGACGTAGAGCGTATCGCCGACAAAACAGGAGCCACGAGGCGCGTCGATGTCGGGGACAAAGTCGGTAAAAATGTCGGCCACCCCGTCTCCATCGGTATCCCGACACTTGACGATCCGTCCGCGATTCGGCTTGTGATCAAAAACACTGTTGAGATCCACACTGACATAGACGTCGCCGTTGCCAGAGGCGGACAAAGCGGTGGGATAGGTCACCTGCGGCGGCTTCGCGAAGACGATCGTTTCAAAGTCTTCATCAATGGTTCGCGGCTTCGGAGGAGCGATGATTTTGGGCGGGATGTTAGCGTGACCAACTCGACCGACGGCCGACGACAGGCCAAAGTCCCGCACGACCGCGCTCATCGCGCTGCTCCCGCCGAAGGTGATTCCATAGTACACCATCGAGTCCTTCGTCCGGACGCTGTAGGTGTCGCTTGGATTTTTCCCCGTGGTGTAGTGCAGGACTCCATTGGCCCGGAACTCGTAGTTATCCCCCTTGCGAATAATCTCCAGTTTGACTTTGGCGGCAGGATCCACTTCCGCGCTTGCATACAATTCATAGTTCCCGCTGCCGACATCCTTGCGGACCCGATAATCCCAGCCGCGGTCATTGCTTTCACGGCGGACAAGCCACTCATACTTGGTCGTGGAATCAATCAGTTGAGGCTGCGCCCTGGAGGAAATCATCAGCCCTGCCTGCGCCCACGGTTTACCTGGGGCGTCGACCTTGCTGACCGTCATGGTGACGGAGTCGGCAGCGGTGCGCTTCTTGGTGTGACTGAGGCCGGCAACTACGGCGCCCCCCTCTTTCTGGAGGTTCAGGGCCTTCGCCTTCTCGTCCCACTTCGCGGTTGCCGCGGTGGGACCATGATACGGATACAGAGTCCATCCTCCCGCCTTGGATGCCGCGGCTTTCAACCTGCCGACCTGCGTGGGCGGATACAACAACTCGGGCGGATACAGGGCTTTGACTTCATCCTCAGTGAGAGCATGACTGTAGATGCGAAAGTCATCCAAGGCACCTGCGAAAGGGCGGCCGTGCACTCCTATGAACCGGGCGGCAATCCCTGCCTTGATTCCCTTGAAATCAAAAGCGCTTTGGAATGTGCCACTCTTTCCTCCATTCAGATACCCGGTGGCCGTACCATCTTTTTGGTAAACCACCGCGACGTGTTGCCAGACACCTTTGTCACTCATGCCGTTCACCGCCATGGGCCAACCCGTAACGTTCCATGCCGACAGGCTTCCTCCGCTCAGGCGCAGGCTGCCGGACTGGGTCGTCGGCCCTTCAAGTTGAGAAAAGACCCGCCCGTCGGACTGTGCGCCGTCCCATTTCATCCAGAAAGACAGCGTCGCAGGTGCCTGGAGATCGAGATCGCCGAGGACGACCCCGCCATTCCCTGCCTCGAATCGAAGCGCTTTACCAATCACCCCCTCACACAGCTCCTGCCCCGAAAGCCGGGCATGGACCTTGTTTGTTGAATCGTCAGGTGCGGCGGCTCCGTTCTCAATGAGCGTATCAAAGGTATAATGCCGATAGAGATCCGCGGAAGCGAGTTGTGTCAAGCAGACCATCGACATGAAGAGTAACAGGAGTGGTTGTGTCATGGGCTTCTCCTCTGATTCTAAGGGATCCGGCCACCGGGGGCAATGAAGCGAAAGCTCGAACTTAATGTACAAATCCGACTTTATGTGGGTGGCCTGCTGACAAACCTGAATTCGGCTGACAAATTCAGGTCAGTTCCACTCTCTCTTGGAAATCCCTCTTTGCGAGAGTTTCCTTCACCACCCGTGCCGGTTCCACTCTGGTGAGTTTTTGATCAAGCCCCTGATACGGAAAGGTCGGTTTTTGATGATTGATACCAAGTTGGTTTAGAATGGTGGCGTAGAAATAAAGGCGAGGTCATGAACTACGGCCTCTTCGGAATCATCAGCTGTCCGCTCAATTGACCCCTCAACAAGCTCTCCAACCTCGCCTCCACCCTCGCCCTCTACCGGACCGTCCCAAACATCTTCTCCATCGGCCAGACCTGGCTCATGTAAAAGAGGCCCGAGCCCGAGTTCAAGACCTCCAAAAAAAAACGGTAAACTGAGCTGGATGCAAAAGATGGCCGCACGCGCCGAGGAAGCCCAAAAGCAGCGCCAGGCCCAACAAAAAGGAGCCGGCAGCCGTGGCCAAAAGCAAGCCAAGCCCAAAAAGCCCCGCGGCCCGAAGACAGGCGGGTAAGGAGTCACGCACTCTGAACATTCCACAGCCCCAATCGATGCCTCACTGGACATTCGCACGCCTTGGACTGATGCGAATGACCATTGGAGAGAAGGGGATCTTATAATTCCCGCACGCGGTAGAAGAGAGTCGGGGTATTCCCGGCAACAATTGTATCTACAAACGTCGTGACGGAACCTTCCGAAATGACTCCGTCCTGAATTTCCGCCCAGCCTCCTGGTTGCCCCTCGGCACTGAGATTGGTGGAGAAATCAATCGCGTACTGTCTTCCCGGGCGGGAATTAAAAGTCAGAGAGACTGCGGGATTACCGGAGTCCAGGTAGTTGTCAATGTAGGTGACGTTCGTGATCTCTAATCCCGATGATCCAACTCCAAACTCGCTGAAGTCACCATCCTTGATCGCCACGATTTGGTCGGCTGAAAGACCTCCATTGAAAATGGCCACGTCATCCAGGCGGCCTAAGAAGTCGACGAAGAGGTCATCGCGGTTTCCGATCTTCAGAGGGGTGTCGGAATCCTGGAGTTCGGAGTCAATGATTCCCTGTCCATCGGGTAGGCCATCGTAGTAGAAAAAGATGTCACTACCAATTTTCGAAACGGCGATGTGGTGCCATTCTCCGGCAATGGGAGCAGTCTGGGCATCCGCTGGAGCTATATCTCCCGGGCTCCCGGCATACAAGCGAGGCACTCCCGATCCAGTGAAAAGATAGAGATCATAGGCGGAGGGAAGATGTCCGGCGGTCTTTCCCACAACTCCACGGAAGTTGTTGTAGTCGGTGGCGTTGACCCAGGCGGCAATGGTGAGGTCGTTGGTGAGCGAGAGACTTTCCGAGTCGGCCGCTTCCAGATAGGAATCGTTCCCGTCGAATTCCATCGCTCCGCCGCGCTCCAAATCGTCCACCCAGGACGCACCGGCAGCAACCGTGGCGTCATTGAAAAATCCGGAGAGATCGGGTTGAGGATCGGAAGCGGCATCGAAGGGCCAATACCCCACCAAGGTCACCGGTGGGGTGGAATCGGGGTTACCGGGATCACTTCCTGCGGCGACCTCGATGCCGTCACTGAAGTTGTCCTCGTCGGTATCGACGAGTGTTGGGTCGGTACCGGTATCACCGGGACCGTTGAAGGTCCCGGTGTTCGTCTCCACTCCGTCCGTCAGGGAATCGTTGTCGGTGTCAGGATTGGTGGGATCGGTGGGCGGACGCGCGCCTGCCCCGGCAATTTCAGATCCATCTTCCAGGGTGTCATTGTCACTGTCTGGCTCGGTCGGATCTAGATCGGGAAATTGATCCCGTAAGTTGTATTCCTCGAGATCGGTGAGTGAATCGGCATCAGCATTGGCACCGCCAAGACCGGAGAGCACCGCAAGGTTTCCGACTCCCGCCCACCTCTCCTCCCAAGGATCGGGCAAATCATCGCCATCCGAATCGGCCGAAGCAGTGATCATGACGACTCCCTCGAAAACTGCCCCCGAAGGAGAACCCGTGGACTTTATGCGTAGCGAGAATTCAGTCCCTTCAGGGGTGGGGCTGAAGTCGAAAGAACCGGCTTGAAGCTCGTTATCAGCGATCTGAAATTTTCCGTTGTCGGCATCGCCATCACCAGCAATGAACTCATAGCTGAAGGTATCTCCGGCGTCTCCGCGCGGAGTGGAAAGATCTCCGATCACCGTTCCCTGAATTGCCGCCGTCGAGAAGTTCGCCGTGCTGAGAATGATGGGACTCGATGCGCCCGTGAAACGCACTTCGCTGAGGCCCACGAAATTATTGTCTCCGCCATGGTTTGAGGTGATGTTGAATCTCACCAGGCGGGCGTTGGTCGCCTCTGAGATGGCAGATAGGTCGATTGTCTGGCCGAAGTCCTCCAAATCCTGCCCGGGAGCCACCACGAAAACGAAATCGCCAGCAGAAGTGAAATCACCCCCTTCGCTTTCAGCGAATAGAATTTCAACCTCGTTCGCCCCTCGCAAAAGAAGGTCTTCGCGGCCTGGCAGGGCTTCGTTGTAGTTCCAGACCGTCAGCGAACCGAGATCGTAGTTGGCTCCCAGGTCAAAAGTGATGACGGCACCCGGCACATTCGGGTCGTTGGGGGCGGCAAAGATCCCGGTGTTCAGCCACATGAACCCGTCGGGTGTCACCGTGTGAGTGCCGAGGGCTTCGTCCCATCCACTTCCATCTACCAGATAGTTTGCGGCGCGATCAAAACCGCCAACGAGCTCGCTGGAAACATCTTCAATCGTTACTCCTTCGATGTTTTGACTCCAGCCAGTCTGTATTGGAATTGTCAGGAGAGCAACCGGGAGCAGACTTGGGAATGTGATGTTTTTCATTTTATGTTGGCGAGGGAAGTGAGAGATGATTTTGAGGGCCCAGGTTTTGCAACCCGGAAGCGGCCAAGGGGGAACCAAGACGTCAGATCTGACGTCTTGAAATTGAAAGGGCCGAAACTTTGCCAGAAATTCGACTGCCTGTTGGATGGAGGGAAGCAATCCCGCCCGGAGGCTTAGCGTCGCCGACGCAGGCAGCCGGCAAGACCGATCAGAGCCAGCATGGCAGCGGAGGGCTCGGGCACTGCCGCGCCGTCAAAGCGCACTTCGCTCAGGCCTACGAAATTGTTGTCTCCCCCGTGACTCGAGGTAATATTAAATCTTACGAGTCGTGCATCGGCAGCGGCTCCGAGGCCGCTGAGATCAATATCCTGCCCAAAATCAACATTATCCACTCCAGGAGCGATGGTGAAATTGAAATTTCCGAGAGAGGCGAATGTGCCCCCTTCCGAGCTGGCAACGAGGATTTCCACTTCGTTGGCCCCACGGTTGAGAAGATCGGCGCGCCCGGTCAAAAATTCATTGTAGTTCCAAACAGTGAGCGAATTTAGCGTAAAGTTGCTTCCCATATCAAAGGTGATCACGGCCCCTGGAGCATTCGGGTCGTTGGGATTGGCGAAAGTCCCATTGTTGAGCCACATGCCCCCACCTGCGGTCCCATCTGGAATGACGTTGTGGGTTCCGAGAGCTTCGTCGAATCCACTTCCATCGAGCACACGAATTGCGCCGCGATCAAAACCACTAACGAGCTCGCTGGAAACATCTACGATGGTGACGCCGGTGATGATGGCGCCTTGAGCAGCAGTGGAAATCAGGCCTAATACGGCTGTTGTGCTCAAAAGGGATCTTACGGGGAGATTTGAAAAAGTATTCATGGTGATGAGGTCGTATTTTCCTTAAAATAGGTTAAGTTAGAACTATCGCGAATTTTTAATAATACCACAAGAGTTTTTTCAGAGATTTCGAGCGATGATAGATGCTCCCCCTGTTTTTTTGATGTCTGCAGGGCCTCAACGCTGAATCGCCTTTAGACGGACATACAATTTGCCCGGTGATTCAAGGGGTGGCGCAATGGCCCAGGTTTCGAGGGCGATTCCATTACCCTGGCTTGCCGATTCAATCATCGTTGATCGGGCCGTCGTCCAATTTCTCAAATCAGTGGAACTCTGAACTTCGAGAACCACGTCATCTGCAGCGAGATTTCCAGGAAAAGTGAAGAGCAGTCCACCAGCCCTTTCCGGATCAGCTCTTGCCTCGAAAACAGGCGAATCGACTCCCAACGCGTGCTCCAGGAAGTTTGACAGCCCATCTCCATCGTCATCCCCATTGGGATCGCCTGAAAAATTAACACTGTCATCTGATCCGGGGTTGCCGCCAGCAGTGGTGCTTGATCGCCAATTGCTGCTCATGGCATGATCTGGATTGGTGTCCGGGTTGATCAAGACAATGCTGAACCCAGCTCCATCAGCGTCGATCGGCCATGGGAAATCGTCGTCGTAGGAGAACGTGCGAATATCGCTCCCCGAGGCATCGACCAAGGCAATCATTTCGCCGCCGTTGGAAAGTTTGTTGGTATCGGCAATCGCGTATTCGCCGGGGAGAAGCATCGCGGAGTTTCCTGGATAGCGGCTCAGAAATCCGGAGCGGCTGCGGGCGATGACAACCCTTCCACCAACCGGAATGACCGTTGCCGGAAGGGCATAGTTAATACCGCTGATGAACTGCGCCCCATTGAGTTCCACTTCGTTGTTGCCGATGTTCATCAGCTCGATGAACTCGAATGCGCTCTCATCGAGGAAGCCGGCTGCCATCTCGCCCGGCGTCAGGGGACTCGGATGATACATGATCTCAGAGATCACAAGATTCGCAGCAGAAGATGGTTCGACTGAGCTGGTATTATTGACCGTGATGGTGTCGGTCCCGATGACTTCCCCTGAGAAATCGAGGGCCTCGATTGTGATCACGTTGGCACCAAGGGTGACCGGAACGTTGACTTGCCAACTGTTATTATCAGTCCAAGTGGCATTGAGTTCGCCGCCGCCGACAAGCCGGAAGCGGCGCACATCGACCCAGCCATCGCCTGAGATCGACGCGGAACTGCCATTCACAGCGTGCGGGTCCGGGGTGATGATTTCGAATGAGACCGGCGAAACCTGACTGTTGATCTGGCTCAGGACGTTGTTGGAACGGGAGGTGATATAATTAAGGTGCGAGTTCCACGGCTGCGACGAGTCGAGCGATTGCAGATGGTTCGTCCACATCGACATGTAGCTGTTGTTGTAGGTGGTGTTAATGATGTCCTGTAAATGGCCGAGATAGATCCGGCGCCGTGCCGGGTCTCGCGTCAATTTCGAACACTGGCTGTTCGCAAAGATTGACCGCCCGGCATCGAAGGCGAAGTCCATATCGTGAGGCAGGAACATGACCCGGCCATCCGGACGGGCGTAATACATGCCGTTGTGTTGGCTGTTTGCGCCGGCGTTGTCACCGGCACCGGAGAGCACCGCGTAGGCCATGCCTCGTAGCCAGGCATCAACATCGACAACCTCTTCGAGACCTTCTTCAAAGGCGGCACCATTCTGGCTAAATTTCTTGTTATAGGCGATGATCGGATCGAAGTCGTCCGCGTCGCGATTGTTCTTCTTCAGAAAGAACCAGCGGTATTTCTCTTTTTCATCGCCCAGATCGCCGACGGTTACGCCCACGACCCCATCGGGGTTCGGCAACTTGAAACCGTTCGCGTCGGCATTGTTGGGGGTGTAGAGGAGTTCGTATTCGTAAAGGTTGCCATCGGAGCCATCCTCGAACTGCGAGTCGAGGAAGACCGGGTCGTAGCGTGCCATTTGCAAGACCGCCGACCGGGTATGCACCGTCTTTGGCGTGATGACATTGACGAAGTCATAGTAACGCGAGACGACGCCGCCGGAGTTCGCGATCATAAAATCAAACAGAATCTCAAGCTGGCCCTGACCGACTCCCTCCGAGCGGTCGATTGCGAGCGATTTATGGATCCCCCGGTAAAGCTGGTCAGAGCCGAATTGCATGTTGAAGCCGACCCGGTTTGTCTGGTTCCGTGCGCGCTGACTTCCTTTGAGACGAAGTTTGACATCGTAGTAGATGTCATTTTCACGGTCGATGATTGTTGCCCCGACGCGGTCATTGCTCATGACCTGGATGGGCTCATGAATGAAGTCGCGCTCTTCGTTGGTGACGACGATGCGAAAGTTGTGCTGGCCGTTGTTCTCAGCGAGACCGTCATCGACCTTGAATAGCGCGCGGGAATCCGGGCCTGCGCTTGGAAAACTCGCGCTGGCCCCAAGGGTGTCGCTGCCTTGGACGTAAAACTGTACCACCGCAGAGGCGGCTTGTCCGGGGATGGTGCCTTCGTAAAGGCCGCCGGTGCCAATCCCCATGGTTGTGCTTTGGAATGCCCCGCCGTTTACCGAGTAGAACAACCGGATGGTGCCGAGGCCGTCCGGATCTGCCGGACGGGTCGTGATCTTGATGGCCTCGTTCACTGCCGGAACTGCGGGAGAGTGGCGCGTCCCGGTGAAGGTCGGACCGATGTTGGTATCGGCTCGTGAGTTGGGAATTGAAGGCGTCCCAACATCCTGCGGGCGATCGACTACGGTCACGTGTGGCATACGGTTAAAGTAAAGTCTCGTGTGGAGTTGATTGGACCCGTCCACCCAGCGTGCCCGAAAGGAGATGTCGTAGGTCCGGCCATTGACCGCGGCACTCAGCAGCGTGGTTTCAATTTGATTCGACATGTGGCCGGTGCCACCGGTGGCGACAAGGCGCAAAACCTGATTTCCGGGTGAGTCGGGATCATCGATCACTTCGCTGTGCCGGTGTGTGCCGCGAAATCTCCACCCGGTGTCACCGGAACTAAAATCGATATTGCTGAGTTTTTCTGTCGAACCGTTCTCGACCACACTGATGTCGTCGATCAGGAGTTCACCCTCGCCGAGCAAGCCGATATTGAATTCGCGCCACTTCGTATCGGGACCACGGCTGCCAGCAAGAACTCCGCTGTGGGTGTATGTTTTCCATTCCGTTTGGTCGGTCTCATTACTGGCCGCCCACGAGGCACCATTGCTGAGGTCGGCATGAAGGTCGCGAAGTTCCAGGGACGCGCCTCCCCCATCCGGAACGTCAGGCCAACGCCCGCCATCAAAGTAGCGCATCTCGCAGGCCGGATTGTTGAGGGTGTCGCGCAGCAAGAGATGCTCGCCCGAGCGTGAGAGAGTTCCGTCGAATTCACCCAGCAAGCGCGCATTTGGAAACGCAGCGGAAAAATCAGCCCCATTTCGTGCGATGCAGGCATATTCCCCGGCAGCGAGGGTGGTTCCAGGCGGGAATTCGAACCTGAGTCCGTCGCCAAAGTCCCACCCGCTCAGATCGACTGGTGCTCCGCTGCGGTTCGCAAACTCCAGCCATTGATTGTCGGAATTACGGGAGGGCGCACCGGGAATGAAAGGGGTAAGCGCGAAGCGGGCGTCAAGTTTCGCGCCAAAGACCATATCGCTCGACCCGGTCGAGGACTGGTGCACCTCCACCGAGATGCGGTTGCCCCCGATGACCAGGGCATCGGCCGAGATCGGCAGAGTCAGGATCTCTGCGTTTCCCACGCTGGGATTGGCCTGGGTCTCAGGACCGGCTCCACTTGGGAGATTGAAGGTGCCAACTTCAACGCCATTGAGATAAAAAATGGCCCCGTCATCGATTTGGTGCGTGACCTCCATTGAGTCGATATTCGCGAGTTGTTCGACGGTCAGATCGAATTCTCTTTCAAAATAATAAGTGACGGTCGATGGGGCGTAGGTCGCATTCAAGTCAGTGACGAGGGGCTCGGCGAGGAATCCGGTCTCGCGTGCGATTGGAGCGCCACCGGACTTCCAGTTGCCGCCAACCGCGTGGGCCGTGTCCGCCCAGTCCGACGCCAGATTTTCATCACCATCGTTGTAGCGCCAATCAACATTGAACCCAAACAGCTCGACGTTGTCGAAAGTCGCAGGGACATCCGGGACTGCCGGGAGGGCCGGAGGATTGTAGGCGATCTCGCTGATGACAATCTCATCACGAAAGGAAAAGACGTTTGGTGTGCCCGGTGTAGCACTCGCGGGAAAGAGCCAGGAGCCGCCTTTTTCCGAAGCGCGACCTCGCAGGCGACCGGTCTGCTGTTGCCCATCGAGCACAATGCTCTCAGAAGCATCATAGAGAAAAACATTCTCATTGTCGGCTGGACGGAATCCAAGGGTAGCCTCGTCGAGAAGCAACAGTTCGCCAGCCGCGAGCGATTGCACAGGGAGCGAATACTGGCGCGCCGGATCGCCGCCGATCGAGAGAACCATGCCGCCGACTTCGACATTCACCCCGCCAGTGTTGACGAGTTCGATCCAAAAATCTGTTTCCGTCGCAGGAGGAATCTCATTGATCACAACCCGGGGAGTCGAGCCGGGAAGGACGTCTTTGATCACCATGTCGAGTTCCGCGCCAAAGACGATATCGCTACTGGCACCGTTCGTCTGGTGGACTTCAACTGAAAGCCGGTTTGTCCCGGCGACAGCAGCACCCGGTGGCAGTGGGATCGAATTCGAGAGCACGGCCTCGACATTTTCGGGAGCACGGGTCGCAGCGGTGATCACTCCAGCGGGGAGATTCGTGCGCAAAACTTCGGTTCCGTTCAGGTAGAAAACAGCCCCGTCGTCGATCAGGTGCCGGATCGGCAGCGACTGCAATGCTCCCGCCTGCTCCGCGCTTAGTTCAAATTCTTTTTCGAAATAGTAGGTGACGCGGTAGGGAAAATTAAGACCAGGGAAGGCGAGCCTCGTGTTGATCGTCTGCGCGAGGCCGCTTTCGCTAGCCAGGACGGCCTGCCCGGATTCCCAATTGCCGCCGATTGCGTGGGCGGTCACTGCCCAGCCCACACCGAGATCATCGCCGGCCTCGTTGTAGCGCCAGGTCGTATCGAGGTCGAAAAGTGGAATGGTCGTGGTCGCTGGCGGTGCGTTTTCATCAGGAAAATTCAAAGCGCCGGGGGTGCCGCCGACTTTCTCGGAATATGACCAATTCTCGTTCGGCTTGTTGGCGAAATACGGGTTACGTTTGGCGAGCGTCGCGCCGGATCCGTCGGCTTCAACCGGCCAGCGCCCCGAGTCGTTGTAATCAAGCTCGTCCATCAAGCGATCTCCCTGGTTGATCAACTCGAGCCGTTCGCCCGCGTTATCGAGACTGCCGGTGAACGGCCCGAGTTGTCCGGCCCCGGGGTTCTTTGCGACCACGACATAGCCGCCGGGATCAACGACCGTCCCCTGCGGGAAGGTGTAGTTAATCCCCTTGATGTGCCAGCCGGAGATATCTGTTTTGATTCCCATCTGGTTGAAGAGCTCGACCCATTCGCCGTCCTCCGCCGCGCCCGCCGGATTGTATTGGATTTCGTTAAAGACAACGATTGCGTCAGGAGATCCGGCGAGGCCAAAACGGCACGCCACGAGAGAAATAAGAAGGAGCCGATGGAACATAACAAGCGAGCCTCTGGAAGGCTATGCGAAGGGTAGATCAGCGGTTTCTTTCAACCAGAATATTTTTTATGGAAGGATTTTTAACATGGTTCCGCTTCGATATACCTTCGATGCGACTTTTAGAAGGCGCGCCGCAAACCACCTCCCCTCCCCCAACCCATGAATCGCCTCCGCGAATGCTTTCCCTATCTTGGCCATGATTATTCCGGATCCTTTATAGTGATAGTCGGAGTTGGTGATACCTTTGGGGAGTTCGAGATCGCGCGCGGTCATTAATCAGCTCTTGCGGTGACCCTCAACCACTAGCAACCCCCTGTTACCATTTCTGCACCGTCCGAAGCAGGCGGGCGAGCCCGTTAGGGCTTGGGCTCGCCTGACTACTTCGGCGGATTTTTCGAGGGTGTCCGACATGGCATCATCGTGGTGCCTTGAAGACGTCCAAACAAAACAATATCACCTCGGTCTATCGCAATCAGAACGTGCTCATCCAGGCGGTTTTCGAACGCGCCGGGGACACCAGAAAGGTCCTCTGCGTCGCCCTCGACTATGCCAAGCGCAAACACGTCGCACTGATCTGTGACGGCAACGGCGACATTCTCAAAGCCGCCTTTCCGGTGGAGAACAACCCCGCCGGCATCGACTTCCTGATCAAGGAGGTCTCGGCCACCGCCCGCCGCCGCAAGATTCCCAAGAACCAGATCTTTTTCGGCGGCGAAGACGAAGCCGGGTATGTCGCCAACTTCACCGCCGCGCTTCGCGAGATGGTCTATCTCGTCGTCCGTGTCAGCGCATATGAAGCCAAAGAGAACCGCGAAAATCTCATCGCGAGCACCGACACCCTGGACCTGATCGGTATCGCCAAGACCCTGCTCGCTCGCCGCGCCCGCCTCAACGGAGAGACGGATTGTGTGAAGATACTCCGCCCCGGTTCCGCCGCAAGCGCCGTCGAGGGCTCGTCATACCAGGTCGCCACGCAAAGGGGGCGAGGCCCGGACTTTCACTCCGGGCAAGCGGTGGCTGCCACCACCCGCTCCCGTCTCCATCGTTCGGCCCCCGAAACGAACATTCCGTCGAGGTCCCAAACATCGCCGGCCAATTCGACACCTCGATCTGGCACGTCCCACCGTGCCCAAAATCAACCCACAAAGAAAAATCAAAATCCCTCTTGATTCACTCTGATACTACTTTCTCACCCCTCTGCTCCGGCCCAAAGGCGGCTTCAAGGACCTCCCGCCAAAAGTAAATTCCTGCAGTCACCAATAAGCCGGCACC
>CALFSW010000035.1 GCA_937916505.1 uncultured Verrucomicrobiales bacterium
AACAAAATGATGGGTGATGGTCTCGGTTTTAGTGCCAAGGAGCTCCAGCTTCAGGCAGCGATGGCCATGGGGGATTACGGGATGGCAGGATTTGGTAATTTGACATCACAACAGGTTTCTTTTCTCATTAACGGAAACTACCATAGTGGACCTGTGAGCTTTATCAGGACGGTGGGCTATCTGGGGTTGGCGATCTTTGGAGTGGGGCTTTTGGCAGTCCTGATCGCCAGTCATCGGCTGCTCAGGTCCGTCAAGGGGACTCCCTATTTTGGAATCGTCGCGCTGGTTTGTGTTCCGGCCATTGCCCACCCCTTTATATTTTTCTTCGTAATTGGGACGTTCTCTTCGGGTGTTTCGACATTCTTTCTCAACATTGGACTGATTTGCTTCTTTCGAAATAATATTGATTTCGACAATCTTCATCACGATCCAAGGGAGGAGATGGATGAAGTGGAGGAAGTGGAGGAAGTGCCTCGGGTCCAGGCGTGACCACTTTAATGAGGTTCGCCCCTTTGGATTGAAGAAGCGTGCGAATCTTTTGATTGCATGGTGAACAGCCTAAAAGGTGAGAATCTGAGATAAAAGAATTGCTGATGAAAATACTCATTGAGGCCTACTCATGCGAACCGGGGGAAGGGTCCGAAAAGGGAGTGGGATGGAATGTCGTTTGTCATCTTGCGAGTGGGTTTCAACACCAGCTTGCGGTCATCACCCGATCCAAAAATAAAGAGAAGATCGAAAGGGAGGAAGATCCACGGGTGCAAACCGTGGACTGGATTTTTGTTGAGCCGCCGGCCTGTTTTGCTTGGGTCAAACAACGGGGTTCGATTGGGCTGCGGGTCTACAATCTTCTCTGGCAGAGAGAGATGAAGAAGGCGGCCACTCTTTACCTTGAGAGCCATGAGGTTGATGTTTTACACCGATTGACATTTGGGAGTATTCTTCCCCCAAGTTTGTTAGCTGGCTTCAACCATCCCTTGGTCGTCGGTCCGGCGGGTGGTGCCGAGATGAGTCCTTCTGAACTCGTGAAGGATTTGCCATTGCGCCTTTGGCTGAAAGATCGGATCAGGGCCGTTCTGTTTCGGTTTGGATCGTGGCTACCGTCCACGCGGAAGGCTTATCGCAGCTGTGAGGTCGCGCTGGGAGCAACCGATGCCTCGGTGGCTGCCTTTAAGAGGCTAGGCGCAAGCATGGCGCGTTTGGTTCCGCAATCGGGATGCGGTGATGACGAGGTTGAGGCGTTTGCCCGATCCAACCCGGTCAATGCCATCCCGCCCGGTGGTTCGGTGAAGCTACTGACCGCTTGCCGATTGGTGCACTGGAAGGCGATTGATTTGGCGATTGAGGCGGTCAAAAAAGCGGTAGAAAACGGCACCGACGTCGAGTTGACGATTCTGGGTTCCGGGCCCGAGCGAAAAACCCTTGAAGCCAAAGTGGCTCAATACGGATTGACCGGCCAAATTCAGTTTGCGGGCAAGCTGCCTACTCTTGAAGATGTTTATCAGCTCATGAGAAGTTGTGATGCCTTGATCCATCCGGCACTCAATGAGGCCTTTGGGCAGGCTGTGCTGGAGTCTCTTGCCTTGGGGCGCCAGGTGATTTGTTTGGACTGGGCAGGACCCGGAATGATTGTGACCGATCAATGTGGAATCAAGGTCAAGCCGGGTTCGCGAGAGGAAGTGGTGTCCGGTCTTGCCGGTGCGATCTCCTCTCTTCCTGCCCGGCGGCTGAATTGGGAGGAGCTTCAGGAGGAAGCGATCAAGAGATCGAAGGCATTTTCGTGGCAACGGCTTGCTGGTGAGGTCGATCAGGCCTACCGGGACAGCGTTGGGAATGGGGATGAAAATCCGACTTAGGAGAAGCTCAAAAGGGAGCAGGGAGAGTTGAATCAACACCTGAAAGCTGAATGAATTCTGAGAAGATTGATTTTACGATCATCACCCCCAGTCTCAATTATGGGAAGTATATCGGGGAATGTCTCAAAAGCGTGGCGGACCAGCACGGTGTCGTTTTGGAACATTTGATTTATGATGCCGGATCTACAGATCAAACGGCGGAGATTGTGTCCCGGTATCCCGGGGTTCGCTTTGTTCAGGAACCCGATAATGGCATGAGCAGCGCCATTAACAAAGGTTTTGCAGCTGCCAGAGGTGAATGGGTGATGTGGCTGAATGCCGATGATCGGCTGAAACCTGGCGCTTTGCGGGCGGTGCTGGAGTTTGCAAAGGGGAAAAATGCCGATGTCCTCTATGCCGGATGGGATTTCGTTGATGAAAAAGGGGATTTACTGAGACCGATGACTCTTTTCCCGTTCCAGAAAGCAATGCTCTGTTATCTGGTGTGCTACATTGGATCGACTTCGGCATTTTACCGAAAAAAGACGGTGCTGGATGAGGGACATCGGCTGAACGAAGATTTCCGATATGTCATGGACGGAGAGTTCTACAACAGCCTGGCGTCTCTAGGTAAAGATTTTGCCTACCTTCACTCACGAATTGCCGATTTCCGGATGCATGGGGGGAATTTAAGTTTTCGGCACCGAAATAAGTCGGACCGGAGTGCTTCCGAGGAGTTGGTGAGGCAGAAACAGTTTGCAGAGTCGGCGACAATTATTCGCTGTTACGGGCAACAGGCTGTGCAATCCCATCCGTGGGTTTGGTTTGTGGACGGTATTTTATTTGGTTTTTTCCGGATTAAAAAATTTGTCGTTAAGCGGGTCTACCGGTGGTGTGTTCCAATGGTGACGTTGGAATCTAAAGCCAATGACGAGCTGGAAACAAAAGTAGGTGATGACTCTTCGCACTAAAGAGGGGCTGAGGGCCTATGTGGATGCGAACCAGGGAAACGTGGCATTTCTCCGCTTCGAAAGGGGAGGGTTGAAGCAAGGGCCTACGAGTGACTGGGATATTGCAGTCAGGGATCGCTCGAGTGGCCTCGAGCATTGCGGGAAGCACTTCGGAGCTGCGTGGCTGAGGATTCCCCGGCGTTATGTCATCCAGCACTTTTATCAATGGGGTCAGGTCGACTTACTTCCGGTTTTTGAATGGAACGGGGTGGAATATTTGGACCAAAAGTCGTTTTGGGACGGGGTGTCGGTCTCAGAGGACGGCTTGCCCCGCCCGGCCTTGGGGCATGACGCCTTCATTGCCTGGATGACGGGGTTACTTTGGGGAGGGAGTTTCGATTCGCGATACACCGAATTTGTGACGCTTGGCGCAAGCGAGGATGAGGCCAATTTTCGGGGCAGTTTGGAAAAGGCTTTCGGGAAGGGGTTGGCCGGGATCCTGTATGATTATGCGGTAGAGGGGAGAGCTGTTGATGCGACTCAATTGGTCGGTGAATTGAGATTTACATTGATGCGTCGCAAAGCCGTGTCGTCTCCATTGAAGACTTTTAGAGGAGTGGCGAGGCATTGGTTCTGCGAGATTGGATTTCATTGGCGCACGCCGTATCCATGGATTGGAATTCTGGGGCCTGATGGCAGTGGGAAATCGTCGGTCATTGAGGGTTTGACCGAGAAGCTCAAGTTGTCTCGAGTTAAGATGAAGCCGATTCACTGGTTACCACAGCTCAGCAGGACCGCCGGGGCGTCCAGCGCTGTGGTCACTGATCCCCATGCCCGACCTCCGAAATCCGGCTTCCTCTCTCTTTTGCAACTGGGGAAGGTCGTGTTGGTCTGGTGGGTCGCTTTGATCCGGGATCTCATTCATTTGCGCGCCAAGCAGTCGCTGGTCCTTTCCGACCGTTTTTATCCGGATCTTTTGGCGGACCCCCGGAGATATCGTTACGGGGCGTCGGTTGGGTTTGCAAAGTGGGCGTTCAAACTCATTCCCAGACCGGATCGGGTGATTGTCCTCCATACCGATGCCGAAACCATTTTGAAGAGAAAGCAGGAAGTCGCTCCGGCCGAGTTAGAGCGCCAACTTGGAGCGTATCAAGCAATCGTGGAAGCCTGGGGAGAGAAAGCAGTCCTGGTTGATTGCGGTCAGGAGCTTGAGTCTGTCGTTGAGGAAGCTTTTGAAACCCTGTTGGGTGCTTTGGCCGAGAGATCGAGATGAAAAGAGTGGCTCATATTTTATCCTATTTTCCCGGACAGGAAGGCCTGACCAGTTTTTGCCGGGGTCTGGGGTCTGCTTGTGAAGAGATCGAAGAGGTCGATGTTCCTATCATCACATTTCGCGGAAAGCCTGCCAAGGAATTCACGGGGAGGGAACCTCCATTGATCAAGTTTCCCCACCGAAAAAGGCATCCTTTTGATCTTCCCGCCGGTTTTCTTCAGGCCCTGGACTCGGGAGAATTGGTTCTCGATGGGGCGGTTTTGCACGGAACCTACAGTCCTCAGGTTTTTGCTTTGGCACGAGCTCTCCATAAGCGGGCGATTCCCTACATTTTCATGCCGCATGATCCTTACGTGAAGGATCTCAGAAGGCATCGGGCTGTTCGAAAATTCGTTTATTGGCATTTGTGCGAGAAGTGGGTCATTGATCATGCCGCTGCCATTCAGCTTCTTTCCGCGAGCCACGAGAGTTCCTTGCGGAATTTAGGGCGCAAGACGAGGGTCTTTACGATCGCGAACGGCTGTCACCCGGAGGATCGCAAATTTATTGATCCCAAGGCGAGGGTTCCGGGAGAAAGCGATGATTTTTTGATTCAGTATCTCGGGAGAATGGATCGGAATCACAAGGGGCTGGATCTTCTGATTCAAGGTTATGCGCAATTTCTTAAGGGTCTCGATTCTGGTGAAAAGATCGTCCTTCAATTTAGCGGGAATGATTGGGTTGACAGACCCTTTCTTGAGTCGTTGGCGAGCGAGCTTGGCATATCGGAACGAGTGAGATTCACCGGTCGACTTTCGGACCACTCGGTGACGATCCATAGCCGGGCGGACCTGTCCGTTTTGTGTTCGCGATTTGACGGATTCGGGCTCACAATTGTAGAAGCGATGTTGGCCGGGAGGCCGGTGCTGGTCTCCCGGGAAGCGGGAATTGCAGAGCATGTGGAAAAAGCGGGGGCGGGCTTTTTGGTGGACCCGAATGCCGATAGCATTTCGGAAGGATTCGTCAGGGCCTGGAAGGCACGCAAAGAAATTTCAGCAATGGGGCGCCGGGGGCAGGAGTTTGTGTGCTCTGATCTCACTTGGTCGTCGGTCGCTGCGAAATCAGTGGAGATTTACCGAGCTGTCTTTGAGGGGTGAATCAAATTCCGGCTCTAAGGTTGTTTTTTTTTGAAATTCTGGGATCGTCCGGCTTCGGATTAGTTAACCTTGCCGAAAAAATCGGGATGAATCAGCAATTACTTTTTTCACGAACTCTCAGAGGGGCCGGGCAGGCTTTCTTCCCGTGCTTGTTGCTGATGCTTTCGCCGGCCGTAGTAACCGCCACGGTGGACCTGGATGGCGACGGAGCTTCTGAATTTTGGAATTTGCTCTACCCGGGAGTCCTTCCGAATGAAGAAGATTCCGACCTCGACGGACAGTCGAACCGAAGCGAGATGATCGCGGGAACCAGCCCGATTGATCCCAATGATTCGTTTGTCATTGGCTCGGTTGAATTCAAGGAAAGCCAGGTGGAGCTGGCTTGGGAGGGTGTTCCTGGTAAATGCTACCAAATTCAAAGTTTGAACCCGGAATCAAGCGAGTGGGCGACACTCCTGACGATGGAACCAGTGTCTTCCGTTCAGACATTTTTGAGGACCATTCCTGTCGTCGATCAATCCGGGATTTACCGTGTGACTTCCCGGGACGTCGATTTTGACGGGGATGGTGTGAATGCCTGGGAAGAGTATTTAATGGGCTGGAATGATGAATCCTGGTCCAGTTCAGGAACCGACGGACCTGATTTTGAAGAGGCCCTCCGGGAGTTGGAGAGTGCTGATGGCGTGACTTTGGCGACGGGACAGGTCTTGGCTCAACGCCTGCCTGGTGAGGCGGAAGCGGCCCGTTTTTTGGTTCAGACAAGTTTTGGGCCGACAATGGAATCAATCCAAGCGGTGAGCGAGAAGGGTCTCACCGCTTATCTCGATGAACAATTTTCGCTCATCCCATCCTTATCGAGGGTTGGAATGTGGAGGACGGGGATGCCCTATTCAGTCGGGTTATGGAGACACGGATGGTGGAGGACGGCACTCGTTGCTCCAGATCAATTGAGGCAGAGGATGGCCTATGCCTTGAGTCAAGTCTTTGTGGTGAATACCGAGCCGGGAACAGTCATTGGGGATAACATCAATACCCAGGCGACTTACTACGATATTTTTGTTGAGAAGGGATTTGAAAGTTTTCGAGAGGTTTTAAACGACGTCACCTACAGTCCGGCAATGGGCTTTTATTTGTCACACTTGAACAATCGAAAGGGAGATCCGGCGATGAATCGATTTCCTGATGAAAACTTTGCCCGTGAGATTATGCAGTTGTTTACGATCGGACTTTGGAAACTGAATTCCGATGGGTCGCTTCAGTTTGATGAAGGAGGGAAAAGTATTCCGACCTACGATAATGCGGTGATCACGGAACTCGCCAAGGTTTTTACCGGAATGAGTAACAGTACCACGGATAATGGAAAAATTGCGACGAGCTTTTTCGACTACCCGGGTGGAGGCGACTATGTCAAACCCATGAAGGTATGGGAAGAGGAGCACGAGCAAGGGGCCAAGACCTTATTTGACAATGTGCTTATTCCGGACGGGCAAACGGGTGAAGAAGATGTGCAACAGGCCCTCGACGCATTGTGTGCCCATGAAAATGTCGCGCCGTTTATTTGTTACCGCTTGATTCAGAGGTTTACGACTTCCAATCCGAGCGCGGCCTATCTGAGCCGGGTCACGGCCTCCTGGAACACAAGTGAAGGCGATCTTGGGCAGGTTTTTAAGGCTATTCTGTTAGATCCAGAGGCCCGGGCAGGCGGCGATGTTTCCAGTCGGTCTGGAAAGGTCCGAGAGCCCTTGCTTCGGCTGACCCACATCATGAGGGCTTTTGCTGAGCCCAATCCGACTGTGGGAAATTATGGAGTCTCTGCGAATACTTTGAAGAATGAGCTGGGCCAGTATGTCATGTCTTCGCCTACGGTTTTTAACTTTTACCTTCCGGGCCACTCGCCACGTGGCGAGCTACGGGAAATGGGTCTTGTTTCCCCTGAGCTTCAGATTGCCACAACCAGCTCGCTCCTTGCCACGCATGATCGCCTCAAGACGACCGCTACGATTGGTCACTCGGTCAGGGGCATAGACTACACCGATGAGCTCCCGCTCGCTGATGATCCCGAAGAATTGGCAGATCGGCTCAATATTTTGCTCACCTGGGGCAAGATGTCCACGATGTTGAGAGAGGTCGTAATTGAGCGTCTCCAAAACGAGACTTCCCAGTTGGAGAAAGTGAGAGCAGCTGTCCAGGTGATCGTGACCTCTCCCGAATATAGCGTTCTAAAGTAATGATGAAGGAGGAATTATCCAAATTAAACAGGCGCCGATTCATGGGAGAAGCCAGCTGTGCATCAGTAGGTTCGATCGCAGCGCTCTCTTCAATTTTGAATTTGAAGCTGGTTGGATCTCTTTCGGGAGCAGAAATCGGCCCAACCGATGATTATAAGGCTCTCGTCTGCGTATTTCTAGCCGGTGGCAATGATTCTTTTAATATGCTTTTACCCCAATCGGGTGATGGCTATGCAGAGTATGCGGAATCACGCAGGTCTTTGGCCTTGCCCGTTTCCCAAATCACGCCCCTGAGCCACGCTTTGCCCGATGGCAGGCAGTTGGGTCTTAACGTAAGTATGCCCGGGGTGCTCGATCTTTATGAGGCGGAGAAAGCGGCATTTGTTGCCAATGTGGGAACCTTGGTCGAGGCAACGACAGTCTCTGGAATTCAAAATGGAACGGCGACCCTTCCCCTGGGGTTGTTCTCGCATTCCGATCAGCAACTCCATTGGCAAACGAGTCTGCCTGATACACGTTCTCCTGATTCCGGGTGGGCGGGGAGATTAGGTGATTTTTTTAAAGATCTGAACGGGGTCAGTGGGGTTTCGATGAATATTTCCACTGCTGGAACCAATGTTTTTCAAAGCAGTAGCGGAACCTCGGTGTTCTCCAAGGCCCCCGGCGATACCCCCGGTTTGGCGAATTGGGAAAACCCGAGCCCGATCTTCCGCAACCGCCGGAAAGCGATTGAAACGGTATTGGAAGCTGATTACCAGAACGTCTTCGAACGTGCCTTTGCGGGCAGAAGCCTCGATGCTATTGCGGCAAGTAAGGAATATCTGGACGCGGTGGCGGCTGTTCCGGAAGTGACTTCACCGTTCTCGACGACAACGAATCCAATCTCCTTACAACTCAAGGACGTCGTGGAGGGTATTTCGGCGAGAGAGGGAATGGGTAAGAAGCGCCAGACCTTTTTTGTGAAAGCTCCCGGATGGGATCACCACTCCTCTCTGGATCCCCATCCTGCCATGCTGGCCCAATTGAATGAGGCCATCACTGAGTTTCAAACAGCGATCGACAGCATGGGGCTTTCAGAAAAAGTGACTCTTTTTACGGCTTCGGACTTTGGCAGGACGCTCTCTCCCAATGGAGGGGGAAGTGACCATGCCTGGGGTGGAAATCAGATTGTTGTGGGCGGGGCGGTCAATGGGCGGAAAGTTTATGGTTCCTATCCCGAGTTGGCGATGGGGAATCCATTGGATACGGGGCGTGGCCGACTATTACCAACGACTTCGGTTGACGAGTATTTTGCCGAGCTTGCGCTTTGGATGGGTGTTCCGAAATCCAGCCTTCCCCTGATCCTCCCGAATGTGGGGCGCTTTTATGACGCGAGCACATCGGAGCCCCCTCTTGGCTTGATGAATCTTGTATGATCTGGCGACTGGGATTTCTTGTGGCGCTTGTTTTGGCCATCCTGTGGGTGGTGAAACTCACTTCCCAAGTGCCGGACCAATCAGCGGGAGTTGACGAGGATCCAACAGGTGAGGCGGCCTCGGGTCAAACCAGCTCATCCTCGTCACTGCGTGTGTTGTCGAAATCGTGGTTTGAAATGGAATATGGCACCGAGGACACGACCACGATCCACGATCTTGAGATTGTGTCGTCGACGTTGACCGAGAGCCAAACCATGATCAAAGACTTCACGAGTTATTTTTTGCCGGATAATGCGGCCATCACTGCTTTCCTGAGTGGCGGAAATCGTGACCGGCTCGCTTGGATTCGCCCGGGCCATAAGGCCATTGGTAGGGACGGCGAACTTATGGATCGATTTGGGACGCCCCTCTTTTTCCATCGGGAAACGGGGACGCGATTCCAAATCAGGTCAGCCGGGAATGACCGAACAATGTGGACTGATGATGATGTCGTTTATCCAAAATCAACCCAAGGAAAGCGCGGTAATTAGCCTTGTTGACTGCTTGGATTAGGCCTTAATAACGGGAGATGAATGGGATGACCAGCAAGCCCCAAACCGAGCAGGAGATCACTCTTTCCCGGCGTGGATTTTTATCCATGCCCACTCCTGTTGTGTTGATGGGAGCGGCCGCGTGGCTGATTTTATTGTATATGTTCGCTTTTTATCCGGCGTATCCCACAACACCGGGCAGGACCTTGCTGGGATGGACCTGGAGCGCATGCAACTCGGTGAATGGTTTCCTCCACGGGCGATTTGTTCCCCTCGCCTTCGTCGTGATGGCTGTGATGGCCTGGAAGAAAAAGAGGGGACTGCCGCTTTCTCCATCGATGTGGGGACTTGCTTCCCTTTCATTGGGCTTGCTTCTCTATATCGTTTCAATCAGGACAATTCAGCCCCGACTGGCCTTGGTTGGAGCGCCGTTGGTGATTGTCGGGCTCGTCCACTTTAGTTTTGGTCTGAGGTTTGCGAAGGCGATTCTCTTCCCGGCATTTTTCTTCTGGTTCACCATTCCGGTCCCAGGTCTGGAGGCTGCCTTGACAGGGAACCTCCAAACTCTCATTACGAAGCTCTGTTATGAAGTGGGCATTTTCGTGGGAATGGATTTGACCCGCGTGGGATCTACCATCTCGGTCGCTGGCTCTGATCTGGAGATTTCCGAAGGATGCAGTGGCATTCGTTCGTTGATGGCCCTGGTCATGATCGCAGCGGTTTATGCGAACTACACCCAGAAGGAGCTCTGGAAAAAAGCCGTTCTTTTTCCCTCCTCTGTGCCCCTCGCAATCATCGGGAATTTCGGTCGGATCTTCACGATATTGGTGTTATCCCACTTTGGAATGGAGGATTTTGCGAAGGAGACCTACCACGATTGGGCGGGCCTTCTTCTCTTCTTCCCGATTGCTTTATCGGGCCTCTATCTGGTTGATTATCTCCTTAATTTTAAGCAGCGTCGTAAGAAGCGGGTGAAACGCTCAACGAAAGTAAAAGAAAAATCTCTGAAGACCGTGACCACTGATCAATGAGAAATCGAGTTATTGTCCTTCTGGGAACCGTCGTGCTGTTCGTGGTTGCCGTTTTGTGGCTACCCAACGTTCCCGGGATGAAGCCATCGCGACTTGCGAAGGACCTTCCAAAAGCATTCAACGATTGGACAGGGACCCCCCGGGAACCGGGAGAGAAAGAGCGGAGTATCCTGGCTCAGGACACTGAGTTCGAAAGAATGCAATATTCCCATCGAGATGGTTTTTTGCCACCGGTGGAGGCTTCAATCGTGTTTTCGGGGAAGAATTTGAGTCAGAGTATCCACCGCCCGGAGGTCTGTATGCGGGCTCAAGGTTGGCAATTTGTGAGCGAATCCTATCATAATTGGAAAGGGGTTTTGCCTGATGGAGAGGTCCTCCCGATCAAGGAGATCATTTGCAGGCAACCCCATTTATTCAAGGATGAGGAGGGTCTTCTCAAGCCGACCATTCTCGATAATGGGGAAAAATTGTTCATCTGGATGGCCTTTTATTACACCTTCATTGGTCACGAGCGGATTGTCGCCGGTCATTACGAGCGGACGGGGGAAGATATCAAGGACCGGCTCTTCAAGGGCCACGACCAGCGTTGGGCATACGCGACCTTCTCTTCAATCATCAGTAAAAAATACGTCGAGCAGGGTGCTTCCACAGGGTCACTCGCCATTCTCGATGAGGAAGGGACCAGAAGTCACATGAGTTCTTTCTTAAAGGAGTTACTCCCCCGAATTCTGGCTGCACCGGGAGAGGGCTCCGATGATTCAATCACGACCAAGGACAATCCTGCTCATGAGTGACCGTGGCGCCAAACAACATTTTTCGATCCAGCTTTTGCAGATTTTCGATGCAATTCTGATTTGGTTGGGCTTTGTCTTGGCGGCAGCAGTTCGTGGCCCCGTTCGAACTCTACTGGGGATGAGTGATCCCGGGGAAACTAGTTTTGAAGGAATGACCTGGGTGGTCTATATTGTCGTCCCACTGACTCCGCTGGTGCTTGAGCGATTCGGCTACTACGACCAGCTGATATCCAAGCGATGGTCTCAAAGATTTGGCGATCTCGTTCGGGGAATGTTGGCGGTTATTTTCATTGTGGGAGTCGTGACCGTGTTTGGGAAAATGGATGGCACCAGGCGGTTGGTGCTGGGATCAGGAATTCTCTTCAGCTTCGTTTTTCTTTGGCTTAGAAATCAAATCACGACCAGGGTATTGAGGGCAAGGGCAGCTGATGAAGGTTTCAGAGAGAGGGTGGTGCTCGCTGGATCTGATGAGGAAACAACAACCTTTGCAGAGAGCCTGGAACCTGCGGTTGCGGAGACGTGGAAGGTTGTCGCCCGGTTTGACTTAAGCAGGAGATCAGTGAGAGAACTTGATGAGATTCTCAAAAAAGAATCGGTGCAGAGGGTGATTTTTCTATCCCGGCACACCGAGTTTGAGCGCGTGGCCCAGGCGGTGGAGACCTGTGAAGTCCAGGGAGTCGAAGCCTGGATCGGCGCAACATTTTTGCGGACCCAGGTCGCCCGGCCCAGTTTTGATGTCATTAGCGGACAACCCATGCTGGTTTTTCGATCGACCCCGGAATTATCCTGGCAACTTTTTGCAAAGAAGGTTGTGGATGTCGTCGGTGCTTTGTTTGTGGTTGCAGTGACACTGCCGCTGTGGATTGTGGCTGCAATTGGAATTCGTTTATCCAGCCCCGGAGCTTCTGCGATTTTCACTCAGGAGCGAGCGGGGCTTTATGGCAGGCCATTCCGGATTATCAAATTCCGGACCATGATTCCAAACGCAGAATCTCTTTTGAATGAGATCAAGGAAGAGCATGGGAACGAGGTTGATGGCCCGGCCTTCAAACTTGCGACGGATCCGAGGATCTTTAAATTTGGCCATTTTTTGCGGAAGTACAGTATCGATGAACTTCCCCAGATGATCAATGTGCTGAGGGGTGAGATGAGTCTGGTTGGACCCCGGCCCCTGCCGTTGCACGAGATTGAGGCGATCGCCAATTCGTCCCATCGTCGTCGCCTGAGCGTGAAGCCAGGTGTGACCTGCCTTTGGCAAATTGGAGGTCGCAGCGACATCACGGACTTTGAGGAGTGGGTCAAACTTGATGTGGAATACATTGACCGCTGGTCAATTTGGGAAGATTTTCGAATTTTGATCAAAACCATTCCGGCGGTTTTATTTAGTAAAGGAGCGAGATGAATAAATTATCGATTTTAGTCGGGGCGCTGGTGGCCCTTGGGTTCCTGCTCGTAGCGGCAACCGGAGGCGATCATGTCGTTGGCCGGACGGGGCTTGGGCTGATGGCGCTCTCGCTTCCGTTATTTTTGTTGAGTCTGACCACGCTTTTTTCGCCGGAAACCCATGCGCGGACCTGGCTCTCTGTCGTTTCGGTGCTTGGGGGGGCTTACTTCATTTGGAGGGCCGTTTCCTCCGGGCCGATTGGCTTGGCACTTCCTGACATCGTTTTGGTCCTTGCGATATTGGTGACGTATCAGGTTGTGTCGATGACCGGGATTGGTCTGAAGAAGTCCATCATTGTAGTTTTGGCGATTTTTTGTGCCGCTAATACTGGCGTAGCCATTGTGCAGTCGGTATCCGGGACCTCTTACTTTGTCTGGGAGGAAGCCTCCAACAGAGTACCCCAGGTCACTGGTTTTTTCGGTCATTACAATGGCTTTGCATCATTTTTAAATGGGTCAATTTTCTTTTTTCTTAGCTTGGTCTTTTTTGGCCGGGCTCGCTTTGTTCGAATCAGTTGTGGCCTCCTTGTTGTGGGTATGTTGGCCGCGCTTGTCTTGAGTGGTTCACGGGGAGGGTGGGTCTCGTTTGTGGCCGGAGGAGTGCTCTGGTTGATTGCAACGAACATTTGGTTAATCCAACGAAAAAGCAAATGGGTCGGCGTTTCGGTCCTGACCTCGCTTGCTTTGGGTGTGGCTGGAATTCTCACCTCGGTGTGGATGGTGCAAAAGCTCTCCGAAAATCGGGTCGAGTTGAGTGACGAACTGGTCAACCAGCGCGAGGTTGTCGTTCATGACGGGGGGCGTCTGGACTTTCAGCAGATGGCTATTGAGGTTTTTCAGGATGAGCCTCTTTGGGGAAGCGGTCCGCGCGCCTTTTCGTATGCTTCCTTGCAAAAATGGGATCCGTCCGAATTTTGGATAGGCAACAACCCTCCTGATTGGGTCCATAATGAGTATCTGCAGACTCTTACCGATTATGGCGCGGTGGGGCTTGTGATCATCCTGGTCGTTCTGCTTCTGCATGGCATTGTGGGCTGTTATTCTGTGTTCGTTGATGTTGATGGAGGCCTTGACCCGGTCTTAAAGGTTGGTGCTCTTGGGGGGCTGGCGGCCATGCTTTGTCAGTGTTTCTTTAGCTTCTTAATGCACTTTCCATCGTGCGCGATTTTGGCGGCCCTTCAGCTTGGAATCCTGGCTTCAATTCCGGTTGCGAAGAGGGCCAAGGCTGGATTGGCAAAGGTTGGCATCATGTCTTCCGGGGTTCTTGGAATAGCGACTTCCGTGTCATTGGTGGTCGTTGCGGTGCCGGTTTTCCAGTCGTTTTTATTGGTCTTAAATGCGAACAAGATCTTGGCCAACGTTGAGTCCGTAGACGATCAAATCAAGGCGCTGACCATCCTTCAGGAAGCGGGAGAGGTGGGACGGGATCCTAAGATTTTTGAGGATTCCGGACGTCTTGCCATGACGTATGCCGCCGATGCCGCAAAGCGGAAGGATCGGGAGCTGGCAAAATCATTCAATGAACAGGCAAGGAAGGCCTTTGAAGCGGCATTGAGTTTTAACCCGCATTTTCCCCCCGCGATTGCGGGTTTGCCCAGAGTTCATGATGCCTTGGGAAATTCGCATGAGGCAAATTTGGGGCATGAATTTGCGATGAAGATTCTATGGTCTCGAGAGCATCGCCTGAAACCTCATTTCTATGCTTCGAGAAGTTCGATGATTGAGGGATATAAGGCGATGGCGAAGGGCGATGATGGCAGCGCATTGGTCCATTTTGGCCGGGCTCATGAAAGGATTCTCAAGCGTCGTGAGATATTAGATAGCAATTGGGAACGGCCGGAAGAGAGAAGCTTCCGGGAAGAAATTGAGGGCTGGATTGCCTTTCACGAAGCCAGACGTCTTTTCCGCGAGGGCGATAGGATTTGGAAGACGGCACGGCCTCGCAATCCAGGCTTGGCATATGCTCTGATGCTCGAAGCCGAGAAGCGATATCAGTTAAGTGGGGAGGTTGTTCGATCAAAAGACCAGCGCTGGGAGAGGCAAGTGAAGCAATTGCAATCCAACATGAGTGTGTTTAAGGCGGGACGACAGATCCCGGCAAAGATTTCAGAAAAGGAGATTTCCAGGATATTGCTTCCTGAAGCGAGTCTTGATTCCGAGCCCTCCACCCGCTAAGCCTCCGGCAGATGTACTCCAACTTTGGCATGAAACTTTTTTCCGGGACGGCTCATCCCTTGTTGGCCCGGCAGATTGCCTCCAGCCTTGGCGTCAAGCTTGCCGATGTGAATGTCACCGCGTTTCCCGATGGTGAGACATTCGTGAAGATCAACGAAAACATTCGTGGGGAAGATGTCTACATCATCCAGCCGACCTGTCCCCCAACCAACCACAACCTCATGGAGCTCATGATCATTGTGGATGCCGCAAAACGAGCGAGCGCTGGACGGATTAACGCGGTCATTCCATTTTTTGGATACGCCCGACAGGACCGAAAAGATCAACCCCGGGTGCCAATAACCGCCAAGCTGGTGGCCGATTTACTATCGGCGGCAGGTGTCGATCGGGTCGTGACGATGGATTTGCATGCGGCCCAGATTCAGGGTTTTTTCAACATCCCTGTCGATCACCTCTTTGCCAAGCCCATCATCATTCGTGAATTGAGGGAGCGATTCGGCGACCGCTGCTCGGATCTCACTGTGGTTTCTCCTGATGTTGGGGGTGTCAAGATGGCCCGAGCCTACTCCGATGCTCTCGGGGCTCAGCTTGCCATCGTTGCGAAACACCGGGTTTCGGCAACGGAAGTAGAAGCGATGCAGGTGATTGGAAACGTTGAAGGTCGTGATGTTGTTCTGATTGACGACATGACCGAGACCGCCGGAACGCTGTGTGCTGCTGCCGAAATATTGAAAAAAGGGGGGGCAAAGCGCATTTTCGCCGCTGTTTCCCACGCCGTCATCGGAGAGTTGGGGCACAAGAGGATCGAGGAATCTGCCATTGAAGAGGTCATCACTACGGACTCCACCCCAGTGGAAGCCCGTGGGAAAGTCAGCCCTGTCTCGATTGCGGCGATTTTGGGCCAGGCAATTCAAAGGATACACAATGGTGAGTCGGTGACGTCACTGTTTGATATTGATGCCGAAGGGTGAGCCAAGGGGTCATTTCTTGATCTGATCCGGCTGACATTTGTGAAAAAAAACCTCAGGATCGACCTGAGGTTTTTTGGTATTAGAGAACCTGGAAGGTTAGAATTTCAGGCGGAAGAATCGACGAAGGACCTCTTCTTCTGCGTCGATCCCGACACGCTGAAATCCTGCCGGGACTCCGGATTGATCCACCCAAGGGGTGGGAACTTCATCCAAAGTGGTCCATCGGGAGAGGTCGCGAGATTGTTGGATTGTTGGAGAGGGCAGCGCAGAAGACGATGGGAGAAGGAAGACGTAGGAAAGAGTTCCCGAAGAGTTGACGAGTTTAGGAAGGAGAGTGTGGTCGAATAAGGGGTCGTTTGGAGATGATCCGGTACCTGCTTCAACAAGATTGGAGATTCCGTCCTGGTCCAGGTCATCCAGACCGTCAAGTTTGGTGAGAATCTCATGACCTGCCGAAGATATGATTGAAAGAGCAAGGGTCTGCCCAAACGATGATGAAGGGTATCCGTCATCATTGCCGGATGGGAGTAGACCTTCAAATGAGGCGATTTTAAAGAAAGACCCTTCGCGATTCTTAAGAGTGTCCCCTTCTGCCAAAATCTTAAAGAGAGTCGCCTTTTCGATTCTGAAGAGCGTCTTTACTGGCAGAGTGTCTTCGACCATGTGAGCCACGAAACAAAGGGCTCCATCGGAACCCAGTGAGAGGGTGGTGGGATCGAGAAAATTTCCCATTGTCGCGATAGGGCTGATCGCCGGCAAGGGGTCTCCCTGTCGGACAAGAACCTCTGCTTCCGGGGTGAGTTTCAAGATCACTTGATTGCTACCGGGGGAGACCGCAGCTCCGGTAAAAGTATTGATCAGGAAACACTCGCCGCTTTCGTTCATGACAAAGTCCGAATCTGTCAGGTCGCCAACAAGGGTTGCTTCGGCGATTGCGGCGCCCTCCTGCAAAATGATTTGAGCATTCGAGTCGGCAGGCTCAATTCTGATCAAGGTCGTGTCATTCCCCGGGGCTACCGATCCGGTCAGCGAGACGATTGCGGCAATCTGCCCGGAGCTACTTATTTTGATTTTCCCGATCTCCCCCCAAAAAACGTCGGGGCTACCTGGAACCGGGCTTCCCTGAATGACAGGAAGGTCGATTTCGTTTCCGCTTTTCCTCACAATCGCCAGCCCCCCGTTGGAGAGGCTCGCGACGAAGGCGATCCGATGGTTCGAGTTCATCGATAGATCGCCTTCGTAAAGATTGGAGAAAACGACTCCGGGAGGGAGTGAGGGGTGACCATCGCCTTCGGCAAGGATCAAGCCTTCATTCGATAGGACAACTCCGGTGAGCGAAACCGGTGGAGATCCCAATTCGAAGCCAATCCGGGAAAGCAAATCTCCGGATCTGCTGGCTACGAATCCGGTGCCAATCCCGGTGTTCAAAGATGTGATGGTCGTCGCAATCGGAGCCCCGGGAATCTGGTCACCTTCCAGTAGAACCGGGGCCGTGGTGTCGAAGGAGTTTTTCCAAATCCCCCGAATTGTGTCCCCGGAGCTATTCCTGATCTCTTGGGAAAATATTTGCGCTCCCTGACCTTGGGGGCAGGCGATCATTTTTGTCTGGGAGTCGCCATCAATCCAAAAGCTCTCACCGCCGATCATCACGGAATCATCTTCGACCAGAATTCCCTCCATCGTATTCACATTGGCGGTCCAGTAGCATCCCTTGCCTGGTTTCAAGAGGGAGCCACCTCCGACAATTTCTCCGGTAGCCATCATCCCTCCAATATTAAACGAGGAAAGGTGCCTCTTGGTAACCCAATGAGTCGCGCGGAGGACAAGATCGGCGAATTCCGGTTGGATGATTGGATCGTAGGTTGCCGTGGAGCCATTCGCAGGGACGTGTCCGCTGGCGGTATAAAAGACCCTTCCCAATTCTTCGTTCCTCACCCAGGTCCAGGCATATCTACCGGCCCCTTGGATCCGCTCCTGGAGGATCGTGATGTCGGGGTTAAGATCTTTGAGAACGTAGGTTTCGTCGAAGGAATCCAGGGGCGGAAGGTTCTTTGTTAACAGGTGGGCCGGCCTGATCGTATCCGGGATAAACTGTCCGACGGAATGCCCCTGGAATCTTCCGCCGAGGAGTTCACTAAAACGGGAGTCATTACGAAAAGAAGCGCTGGCGACATGCAGGCCAACCAGTGCCCCTCCGCCCCTCACATAATCCCGGATGATGGGGACCAAGGGCTGGTTGGAAGAAGTGACACCCGAGCTAAGGAGATTCCCATACATCATCAATGCGTCAAAGTTGGAGAGATTGGCTGCAGAAAGGTCTCCCAAATTGTTGGAGAAAGTCAGCGAAAGGTTTTCGGCGAGGAAAGCCGGAGAAAGCTGATTAAAAACCGCGGTCGGGCCATGGTGGTTATTTTCCTGATACCCCAGAAACAGGACCTTGGTTGCATTGGCTGTTCCCGGGGGATTGACCACGGCAATCACCTCGTGATTCACAGGCGTTGCCCAAGTCTGTCCGCCCATCAAAAGGGTCAGTAGCCAGATTCTGATCGGGACTTTCGAAGTTCTCGGCATCGGGAAGAGTAGGCGTAGCTCTCCTTCCGGGCAATCCCGAACGTTCAAGCTCCGGCCAAGAAAAGGTGCTTCCGTCAAAAAACAGGGATTGACTAAAGCCCTTCCATCAGTTTACTCACCCGCCCCACGCGGCACCCTCCGCGGAAAAATCAACCGACTACTACCATGGCGAAGACCCAAACTCTCGAGGCTGAAACACGTAAGCGCACCGGATCCGGTGTTTTGAAGCAAATGCGCCGTGAAGGCTCCCTTCCCTCCGTTGTCTACGGAAAGGGCTCCGAAAACATTAACATCAAGGTCAGCACCAAGGCCCTCACCGACATGCTCGCACACAGCGCTTCGGAGAGTATTCTCGTCGATCTGGAGATTGACGGAGGCACGCCGCAGACCGCCTTCCTCCAATCCACGCAGCACAATCCGCTGAGTGGAGCGCTTGTTCATGCCGACTTCCTTGCGGTGACCGAGGGCATGAAGATCAGTGCTTCCATTCCTGTCGAACTCCACGGAGAGCCGGTGGGCGTGAAATCCGGTGGCATCATCGAGCAGCTTATTCGTGATCTTGAGATCAGTTGTTCTCCAAAAGACCTTCCCGAGAAGATCGATGCCAACATCGAGCACCTTGCCGTGGGCGATTCCATCACGGTTGGAGATCTCGATCTTCCCGATGGTGTGGAGCCTGTTCTCGCAGCGGACGTTCTCGTAGCGATCGTCAACGAGTCCCGCGTCACCAAATCTGAAGGTGGTGAAGAAGAAGAAGGTGAAGGTGAAGCTGCTTCGGAAGGAGCTGCTTCCGAGTAACCCGAACCCAACTTATTTTCAAAACGCCCGTAGCCCAGTGCTCCGGGCGTTTTTCTTTTCCACGCTCTCTTCCTTCCCTAGTCTGCCACTGTGAGTTTGAAATGCATCGTTGGTCTCGGCAATCCGGGAAACAAATACGTGGGGACCCGTCACAACATTGGCTTTCGCGTGCTCGACGTCCTCGCTGATCGGGTCGGGCAGAAATTCCAGCTCGAATCGAAGTGGGAATCGCGGACCTGTAAGATGGATGATGTTCTTTTGGTTCAGCCCTGCACCTACATGAACGAAAGTGGTCGGGCCATTGGGTCGTTGGCGAGATTCTTCCGATGGGAACCGGAACAGATTCTAGTGGTTTTTGATGATATTTCCCTTCCTTTGGGCCATCTCCGCTTCCGGATGAATGGTGGCCATGGCGGGCATAACGGCGTCCGTTCCCTCCTTTCCCACCTTCCGACCGACCGTTTTGCTCGTCTCAAACTGGGGATCAGCGGGACGAGCGATGAAAATCTTGTGGGGCATGTTCTGGGCACCTTTGCGGTGGATGAACGAGAACTCATGGAAAACACGCTTGCAAGAGCCGCCGATGCTGTTCAGCTTGCCGTTTCAAGCGGTCTTGAAAAAGCCGCAAACGAGTTCAATACCCGAACTCTGAAAAAACCGAAAACACAAACGGAACAAGATGAATCGCAAGTACGAGGGCATGATCGTCCTGAACACCCAGGGAACGGAGAGCAGCATTGATGATTTGGTCAGCAATGTCTCCAAAGAGCTCGAAGAAGAAGGCGCAAAGCTTGATGAAATCAAGCAGCTTGGCCGAAAGAAGTTCGCCTACAACGCGCGCAAGCTCGATGGCGGGCACTATGTAAACTACGTTTTCGATGCCGAGGCCGACGTGATCGAAAAGATCCAGGCCCGTCTCAAGCTCAACGATTCAGTGCACCTTCAGCACTTTCAGCGCATTTCCTAACTCTTTAATCCCAACCCTTTACTTGCGATGGCCAACGTTAACAAAGTCATGCTCCTCGGGAATATTACCCGGGATCTTGAAGTCCGCTACACTCCCAAGGGAACGGCAGTTTGTGACCTGGGTATGGCAGTGAACCGGATTCGCACCGGTGACAACGGAGAGAGGATTGAAGAAGTCACCTATGTCGACGTGACCCTGTGGGGTCGTCAGGCCGAACTTGCCGGCCAGTATCTGGCGAAGGGCCGCTCGGTCTTTATCGAGGGACGCCTGCAACTGGATCAGTGGGATGACAAGACAACCGGCCAGAAGCGCCAGCGTCTGCGGGTTGTGGGAGAGAACATGCAGTTTATTGGCGGACAAGGTGGCGGAGGCAACCAAGGCGGTGGCGGAGGAGGTGCGAAGGCCCCTCAGCAGGAGCAGTCGGCTCCTCTCCAGCAAGAGCAGTCACCACCTCCCCCAAGTCAGGGCGGAGCCGCGGCTGCGGATAGCTTTGACAACGACTCCGACGATATTCCGTTTTAGAAGCGGATTACGCCCGAATCAAATTTCCAAGAGCCACCCGATACCGGATGGCTCTTTTTTTATTCCGGTTTCTGCCATGGGATGGCGCCGCCCCGTTGAATATGGGCGCGCATGCCGGCGGCCAGTACGCGGAACTTTTGGCCCCGGGTCTTCGAGAGATCGCTTGCCTCCAATGGGTCTTCCTCCAGGTTGAAAAGCTCCCATGGCTCCATGGGTGAGTTCTTCACCAACTTCCAGGGACCTCGCTTCATCGCCCAGGAGACCTCGCCCATGTAACGGAGATTTCCTTCGCGGCGGGTGAAAAAGAGATCCCGCTTTTCGGTGACTTGGATTCCATTTTTCAACAAAGACAAGAATGACCGGCCGTCCAGTCCTGAACCAGGCTGGCTCCCGGAGGCCTCGATCGCGGTTGGAAAGATGTCCATCGTCAAAGCGGTGAAGTCAGTTGTCCCGGGCTTGATCACGCCGGGCCAAACCGCGCAGGCGGGAACCTTCAGACCTCCCTCATACATGTCCTGCTTGCCGCCCCGGAGGTTTCCGCAGTTTCCTCCGACGTTGAGCTGTCCTCCATTGTCGGAGACGAAGAAGAGGAGCGTCTTTTCCCATTGCTTGTTCTTTTTGAGGGCTGCGATGACTTTGCCAATCCCGTCGTCCATGTGCTCGATCAAGGCGACCAATTTCGCGCGCTTCAGGGTGATCCCTTCTTCCCGGGCCATGACCTTCTCCAGCCAGTCTTGAGGCGGCTGAATGGGCGTGTGGGGAGCATTGTAGGCAAGGTAGAGGAAGAAGGGGGTCTCATTGTCTTTTTGGGCGAGAGCGTCGAGGTGGTCGACGGTCCAGGTGGTGAAGATGTCGGTTGCGTGACCCTTGGGGTTCACCTTCTCTTTGTTCAGGCGCATGTAGTGCTGATCGTGGCGCCGGTGGTGGTAATAGTCGTCCATCATGTCGCCCAGAAACCCGTGGAAATGATCAAAGCCCCGGGTGTTGGGATGGGCTTCGTCATCGAGTCCGAGGTGCCATTTTCCGACCGCGGCGGTTGAGTAGCCCTGCTTTTTTAAAACCTGGGGCAACATGGTGGCTCCGGGCGAGAGGTATCCCCAGTTGTCCTCCGGTTTTGTCCGGATGACGCCCGGAACGCCCACTAATTCCTGATAGCGTCCCGAGAGCAGGGCCGCGCGGGTTGGTGAGCACACCGGGCAATTGGCATAGAATTCCGTAAAGCGAAGCCCGCTCGCCATGAGGGCATCGAGGTGGGGACTCTTGAGGTCAGTGGCCCCGTAGCAAGAGAGGTCGCCGTAACCCAGATCATCGGCGACGATGACGACAATGTTGGGCTTATCAGCAGCCCAGGAAGACACGGTCAGGAAGAGGAGAAAACATGTGAGTAAGCGCATCTTCCTAATAAGTAGATTCACAGATTCGAGAACCCAAGCTATTTTGCTCCCAAAGCTTCTTCCAACATGATTCGGAACTCTCAAAGGGGAGATGTTCCGGCGAATAATGCGATCTTTTACCGGGTGATTCGCGAGATTGCTTCAGAAGTCTACTCGCCCGGACAATGTCTGGCTTGGTCGGGCGGAGCCATGGATGTGCAACGTCGAAGAGTTTCATTGCCCTCATCGAGGAAGACAAGCACGGGTGCTTCTGGGGCTGACAGCGAGGGGAATTGGCGTTTCAACTCCGCATTCTATTTTATTGTGCGAAGTTACCGATCAGCGTCCAAAGAGATGCCCCTGTCATGGGCAGCGAACTGCTGAACACAGTTTAGGATGGAATGTCCCCCACGACTTTCAACTGCGCAGCGGCGGCGGGTTGGTATCCTCGACTTGTGTGTGCGTAGCATGCCGTGAAACCAAAAGGGGATCCGCGCACCCATCCACCACAATGAAGCCGAAGGGTGGAGTGAGACATGGATATGGGATGCGGGCAGAGAAATCGGATTCTTCTTTTATTTGTCTGTCCC
>CALFSW010000036.1 GCA_937916505.1 uncultured Verrucomicrobiales bacterium
GCCTCGACCCATTACTGGGTTTCGCCAAAACACCAGCTCGTCGTCGTCACCATGGAACAAACCCTTCCCTACAACTGGAACCTCGAAGAGATCGTCAAACCTCTCGTCTACGAGGCCATCAAAAACTAAGTGCCACCCCCTCACTTCTTCTCACCCAGATGAATCGAGGCGAACTTAAGAAAGCGTTCCCAGTCCGAGTCTTCAATAGAGTGCCCCCCTTCCCTAATGTGGTAGCCCACCGTCCCCTCCATCATCGCCTGCCCAACCGGCGGTGACTTCTCACTCTCAAGTCCTTTCTTGCCCAGCAGGCGATACACCTCACTCGCGTGGTAAGCCGAGAGATACTCTCCGCGCCCATCCGCCCAGGTGTCCCCGACCCCGCTGTGCACGTAGACCGGACGGGGCGCGATGCACGCCAGCAACATGTGCTGGTCCACCGGCAGATCATCTTCCTGTTCCACGAATTTCTGCGCATTTCTGCAGAGCCAATACGGAAAGCGCGTCACCATTTTCTTAAGCGTCTCACCCGATTTCCGACGCCACAAGGCCGCGCCCGCACACCCCGACTGGGCCGAGATTGCCATCGCAAACCGTTCATCCAGCGCCGCCGTCCAAAGCGCCGTCTTCCCCATCTTTGAGTGCCCCATCACCGCGACCCGCTTCGCATCGATCTGCCCCTCCGTCTCCAGATAATCCAAAGCACGCATGCCTCCCCAGGCACACGCCGAAAGAACGCCCCACTCGTGAGCCTTTGGAAAACTCTGTCCCTCCGGATAAAACAAGCCGTGAATGCTCTTCCGAAATTCCACTTCGTTGTGCTCCACCAAGTCCTCGTGATACACCGCGCAAAACGCAAACCCTGCATCGAGAATCTTCCCCAACGGCCACCCGTTTTTCAAACAATCCCTTTTGAGTAAAGCCTGCTTAAAATCATCCGACCGGGTGTTATTAAAGCTGTGTTTCAAGATCGCCGGAACCGGCTTCTTCGCCCCATTCGGCACATAAACCACGATCCTCATCGTCTTCTCCCCACGCTCTGTTTTCAGCTGAATATCAATATCCTTCCGCGTCGCCTTCCCTCCCATAAAATCGCCATCCTTCTTCACCTCCCGGAACGTCACCTCCAACGGCGTCGAGGGCTCGGGCACCCGTCCGTAAATGAGATTACTGAACAAGGACATGATCTGCGGCCGGCGCACTTCCTGCCACTCTTTTGCCGTCGTGATCCTCTTCCCTTCAGCGGTCACCAACAACTCCGGCAAATCATACACCGGCACCTTGGCCTCATCATAAATAACATCCTTGTCGCCTTCCTTCGCCTGACGGGCCATCACCACCGCCGCCCCCGCAACCATCAGAATCATACACAATCTGCTCATCCCGACAGCCTGAGGCCTCCAACCATCGACCGTCAATCAAGGAAGTCCGCGGCAGCCCCATTCACTCCAATTCCCTCCGGGACCACGCCATCGTTTTGCGGGTCATGGCATCATCCGAGGGCTCCTCGCCCGCAAGCGCCCGCACCAATACCGCCTGAAAGAGATACGCAAAAATCTCATTGGGATGATCATGCCCGACCCGAATGGGAAACTGCTTTTTCCAGTCCGAAAGGACAGCCGGATCAATCACATTGGGAGTCTTCGCTCCTTCCGCTCGCACGGTCCGATAGACCCCGCCCTCTTTCACCAGCGGCAGGACCGCCTCCTGAAAAGACCCGGGCATCTTCGCGGGTTCGTCATTCTCGCTCAGAGTCGTCTTAAGCCAGTAAAATTTTCCCTCGTTCGACACCACCCATCGGTTGCCCGCCATTCCATCCGGATTCTGAATCTCATTTTTCTCCACCCAGTCATCCCGGACAATCGTGCCCTCAATCAAACCGTAAACCTCCGTGTAGAGACCGGCGAACTTCCGGGGGAAACACCGCTGGAGAACATGAATCTGCTCGTGGACCAATATGCTCCCCGCTCCCAGAAGCGCCTCCGGAGTTCTGCCATGCTTCTGCACGTCTTTCATCATCCGGCCCAGCACCGACTCGCTCATGACCACCGATAGCCCGCGCGTGTGACAAAACCCCGCGCAATGATCCCGCTTCACCTTGATCACCTGCCACGGCTGATTGGCCAACAACGGAAACTCCTTCACCAAACTCTTGCGATACTCTCCCACCATCCACCGAACCACTTCCCGCTCCTCCGGAGTAAAATCAACGACCGCTTCGGAGAACCTCTTCCGCGCTTCCTTTTCCAAAGCTTTCCCGGCCAGCCCTTCGGGTAAAGCCCTCCCGGTCATCGCTTCGACCTCCCGTCGATTCAGCCGACTGTAGTATTGCTCAAAATTCTCATCGAGATAGGCCCGCCGCGCTTCCTCTCCACGAAGACACCTCACCGTCTCACGAACAAGCGGGCTCTTGAGCATCGTCGCCGCCTGATGTCGCGTGATGCCATCTTCCCTGATCCGATCTAAAAACTCTCCGTCTCCCATCACGTTGGGAATGTCCGCAGCGACCTCTCCGTCATCCACGGTATGAGCCAATCCCAGATTATGACTCACTTCGTGCACCACCACAAAGGCATCCTGCCCGACCGGCGGATCCTCTCCCTGCGCAATAAAGGTCACCCAGCCTGGCTGCTGCCCCAGCCCGTTGGGAGCCGCCTTCCCATTGATTTTCTTCGCAAAGAAAACATTCGCAATCCTTCCCGGTTCCCGAAAAACCCTCTCCTCCGTCGCCGTCTTCACGATGACATCGACATCAACCCCGCCATCCCGAAACTTCTCTCGCGGCCAATGGATTGGCTCAAGAATGTGAAAATCGAGATCCCAGCGCCGAAACGGTCGGTCAATCAACTCCTCCGGCAGGTTCACCTTCGCGGCCCCCTTCCCCTCATCATCCGTCAACACGATCGGCTGAAGCAGCACGCTGTGCCCTGTCAACTCACGCCCATGCGACATCGTGAGGCACGCCAAAGCCACCCCACCTCCCGGGAACATTCTCTTCATAAAATCACTCTTCATTTTCAGTCGATCCCACCTCCCCGCGCAAGCCCACATCAAGCTCAACATCCCAAGCTCCGCTGCTTTGCTGCTCTGCGTGAGACCAATCCCCTAAACAGGCTTCTTGATGTGCATCCAGGCATGAACATGCGGCTTCCCGCGGAAGTAACACACCATGTTCGGTCCCTCCAACTGCCAGACATCCCAAATCTCATCCTTCCCGATGTTCTCTTCTTTATAAAATGCCATGTGGATGTTGTCCAAGCCTCCCGCTTCCACCAACTTCAGCGCTTCCTTGGAATCCTTCTCGCGAAATGGAGCCATCAGATCGGCGAGCACCTTGCGAACGTGCCCCTTCTGGTCCCCGCTCATGTCGCCCACGCGGATCCCATCAAGCCCCTTCTTCTTCCCGGTCAACTTCACCGTCGCCCGACCTTTTTCACCCCGGCTCTTTCCGCAAAGTGCGGCCTCGCGCTGCCTTCCATCGAGCATTTGATAAACTTCGTTCGCGCGCACCGCCTGATACCAATAGGCATTCCCTTTGTGATCCGGTTTCTCATTAAAGCCATCGGCCGCATGGCCGTAAAACAAGGGCCCGCCGAAAGCGGTTCCTTCATTCGAATCCCCGTCACAACGACGCGTGCAGTGACGCCCGGTCAAAACAAACTCAAACTTCCCCGTCCCCGGCGTCCCGAAGATTGCCACCGATGATCCACCTTCGAACCCATCCAGCCCGCTGTCCCACTCGACCTGATCAAATACCTTTTCAGCATACTCCTCACTGTGAATTCCCATGAAGATCTCCTTGATCATGGCCTGTTGATCCTTGGTGTAGTGCTCCACCAGCATCTTCGTAATGAGCCAGTTGTTTTCAATCTTCAACCGAAGCTTGTGATCAAAAGGAAAACACATCGCCTTCCGCTGCTCCTCGTTCAATGAATCATAAAAGGTCTTCACGAGAGTCTCTGCCTCCGGCTTCTTTTTCTCCGGCTCCGCCCCAATGATCGGAAGGGCTCCAAATCCCAATCCCGCCGCAATTCCGGAGGATTGGCGAAGAAACGAACGGCGGTCGAGAGCAAGAGGATGGTTTTCGGGATTCATAGCGTGAAGTATTTCAGCCCCAACCTACCAACTCCCTCACGCCATGCCATCCTTTTCCTCCTTTCAGTCCCGCGCGCTCAAATTTCAAAAGTGGCATGACTCGTCCCGGTCATGATCATCCACTGCCAGCTCCGCTGCGAAGCCCCCTCTTAACCGGGTGCCGTTCAACAGAAGGAGGAAAATGAGCAAGATGACTTGAGCATTGCCAGCCACACCGCGATTCCCCTTTACCCCCTGCCAAAGTTGCACGGCTCGATCCGAAATGAAAAGCGTCCCGTTCATTCCAACATTCCTGCCCGCCTTCACCTGCAGCCTCTTTGCATCGGACGCGGAAAAAGAAAAAATTGGAACCTCGCCGAAGCTAAGACTATAACTCCTCCGGTCTATGGATGAAGAATTGGAACGATCGAAGTTGCCACTCATCAACCCGCCACCCCGGTGAACTCGAAACCTCAAGGCGAAAAAAGTTCGAAGAATGGTCTAAAAACAAAATGAAATGATCCGCTCCACCTATCCCCTTCTTGCACTCGCCGGACTAGTCATTTGCGCGGACGCGGTTCCCGTGACCAACTGGGTCGCCACAAACGGCGATGCCTCTTTCACCGCCGGCACCGCCGCAACCTCGTCTCCCGTCACCACCAGTGCCGACGCCGATACCATCGCCGGAGCCTTTCCGGCGGTCACGCTGCCGGTCGGAGAGTCGATCACCCTGACCGGAACGATCAACATCACCGGGAACACCGGCACCATCCCCGGAAACCAACTCCGGTGGGCTCTCTTCAATTCTCCCGGCGTCCCAACGACCGGGCAAGGAAGCAACTACGTCGGAGTCTGGGTCTCAGCGCCCGCATCTGGTGCCGCAAACCTCGTCACCGCAAATGGCACCACCACTAACCCATTTTCCGGAAGCGCCACCACCGTGGTCAGCAGTGCCAGCGATGTCGGAGGGCAAACCCCTCGCTTCGGCACCACCCTTTCAGTCTCTCTCACCATCACGCGCCTCAACGCCACTCAAATCTCTTCCGAAGCCACTCTCACCGACAATGCCGATCTCCTCATCGAGTGGCCCGCGACGACCTCGCCGGCCTCACCATCATCCTTCACCTACAACTCGGCGGCTTTCCTTCTGGGTGGAAGTTTAAATGCTACCACCGCGACCCTGGACAACATCGAGGTCACGGTCACCCAACCCGCTGCCGACACCGATGGCGACGGCATGCCCGACGACTTCGAGATCCTCTATGGCCTCAACCCAAACCTCGACGACGCGGCCCTCGACCTCGACTCCGACACTCTCACCAACCTCCAGGAATACCGGGGAGCCGATGGCAGCCCGGGCACTGGCGACGAAACGTTCCCCAACGATACCGACTCGGACGATGACACCGTCATTGATGGCACCGAACTCACCAACGGAACCAATCCTCTCAATCCGGATTCCGACAACGACGGCCTCAGCGATGCGGTCGAAACAAACACCTCCACTTTTGTCGACACCAACGACACCGGAACCGATCCCCTCGATTCCGATTCGGACAACGACGGGGCCTCAGACGGAGAAGAAGTCAACGCTGGCACCAATCCCAACGACGCAGCCAGCAAGCTCGGCGACCATTTCCTCGCCATCGACTTCAACCGAAACGATGCCCTCGGCGCTCCCAGCCAGTCAAAATTCCGCATCATCGCCGGTTCCGCCACCCAGGCCGACAACGCCGCCAGCTACCTCAAAAAATTCGGACCAACCCGGGTCGCCATCTCCCAACCCGACGGCACCAACTTCGAGTTTCGCGGAGCCAATACCGACCCCAGCCGCGCCATTCCCGGAGGTGACACCTCGCTTTCTTTCCTCGTCGCCGATTTGATCGGAACCCGTGAAGGTTCCCTCGAAATCACCTTCACCGATCTCCCCGCCGGCAACTACCTCTTCAAGTCCTTCCACCTCTCACCCTTCAACCTGACCAATCTCGGATTTGCACAAGGCGCAACTCCGACCACTCAAAACACCATCGAAGCCCGCATTGGAGCCTCCTTGCTCGATTCCGTTCAACCCACCGCTCTTGGCTCCTCGGGATTGAACACCACCTTCATCAACAACTCCCACATCCCCACCATCGCCTTCCCCGTCAGCCACGATGGTCTCGCCCCACTCACCATCACGCTGACGTCGACCGAGAACAACGGCACCGCTTCCTTCCTCTTTCTCAACGGTTTCCAACTCTTCCAAACATCCGCCCCATGAAGACCATTTCCCTCTTGCTGGCCCTCGCCGGATCCGCCGCAGCCTTGCAACCCAATGTCCTCTTCATCGCGGTCGATGACCTTCGTCCCGAGCTCAACTGCTATGGCGAAAGTCACATGGTGACCCCGAACATTGACGCCCTCGCCAAACAGGGACGCCTCTTTCGGAATCACTACGTCGCCGTTCCAACTTGCGGAGCTTCACGCTACGCCCTCATGACCGGCCGTCGACCCCTGTCCTCCACCGACGACAACAATGCCTTCAACCAAATGCCCACCACCCTCCCGGCTGATCCCGAGAGCTGGGTGGACCTCCTTCGACGCAATGGTTGGCACACTTCCTCCATCGGCAAACTCACCCACGAACCCGATGGATTCCGCTGGAGCTTCCCCTCCAACTACGACAGCGGCCGGAGTCAGGCAAACTCACCCGACATGCGCTTCTCGTGGAATGAAATCATCTTTGACCACGACAAGTGGGGAGCGCAACGCTACCCGCTCTTCGCCTACGCCGATGGTGGCGGACGAGTGAGAAATTCAACACCCGCCTGGGAAGCCGGAGTGGACGACGAAGGCAACAGCCTGCCCGACGATGCCTATCCCGATGGTCACATGGCCCAGGCCGCCATCGAAAAACTGCGTGAGTATAAAGACGACAGCCAACGCTTCTGCCTCGCCGTCGGCTTTCACAAACCCCACCTCCCTTTCAACGCCCCCAAGGCCTACTTCGATCTTTACGATCCCGCCACGCTCCCCGCCCCGAACCCCGGCTCGGCACCCACCGGAGCCACTTCCGCTACCGTTACCAACTCGGGAGAGATCAACGCCTACACCGACCGGAATGATCGGGCCCAACTCCGCCACGCTTACTTCGCCTGCGTCTCCTATGTCGACGCCCAGATCGGCAAAGTCCTCGACGAACTCGACGCGCTCGGACTCGCTGAAAGCACCGTCGTCGTCCTCTGGGGTGACCACGGATGGTGCCTCGACGACTACGGCCTCATCGGCAAGCACAAGGTCCTCGAACGCTCCCTCGAAGCCCCTCTCATCATTCGCCCCCCTGCCGGAGTTTCCCCGGAGGTCTTCGATGGCATCGAGAGCGAAGGTGTCGTCGAAACGATCGACATCTACCCCACCATCGCCGCACTCTGCGGCCTCGATTCCCCTGCCAGCGCCGTCGGCTCTTCCCTCGTTCCCATGTTGAGGAACCCCTTCGCTCCTGGAAAAAACCACGCCTACTCGCGCTTCGGATCACTGACCACCATCCGCACCTCCGACTGGCGCCTCATCAGTGCCGGCGGCAACCTCGACCTCTACGATCTCTCCACCATCCGCTACGAAGCCGCCGACGTCTCAGCCGGTAATCCCTCGGTTGTCTCAACCCTCTCGCCGGATCTCACCATTCAAGGAACCCGCCCCGGGATGACTTATGACATTTGGGCAAATGGCGACCCTCTCCTTGCCGAACCAAATGGTGACGCTGATCTCGATGGTTCCTCAAATTTAATCGAATACCTCAGCGGAACCAACGCCCTCGATCCCACTTCCACGCCCCTCCCGGCCATCGCCACCGAAGACCTCACCGGCCTCGGCTTCACCGACTCGGAACAGACCTTCAGCTTCCGGAGCAATACCGCGTCCAACGACTTCTCACTCACTCCCGCCTCCTCTCCGGACCTCCAATCCTGGGCCACCGATTCCCCCCTGGAACTCTTTGATGCCACCGATCTCGGAAGTGACTCCTACCTCCTCCGCTTCCGCCTGACAGATCAAAGTTCAACTTCCCTCTTCTTCCGCCTCCAGCAGACCGGCCCGCAATAAACCACAAGCGGCAGAACAGGACACTGGCGGGACGCAGCAAAGCAGCACCCGGATTCCAGCATCGCCAGAAGGCGCTTCGACGGCCTAGGATTCACCCGTGTTTTCCCGCCTCCTCCTTTTCGCCACTGCGATCGTTCCCCCGGCGCTCCCCGCTTTTGAAATCTCCGGGTTCCATATCTCGCCCCAGCGCCAGGTCGAGATCGAACTCACTGCGGATGCCAAATCGCCCGAATACCGTCTCGAATACCTCGACGGTGAGTCGTGGTTTGAAGACGTCCGCGCGACGGTCGAGCGCTCGGAAACAGGCGTCCGCGTTTTCACACGGCTCCCGGGCAAGGCGGACTCGCGCTTCTACCGCGTCGTCGGATTGGAGCCGAAAACGACCTCCGCACTGCGACTGAGCGAAATCGTTTCCGACAGCTCGACAGGTTCGGATTGGATCGAGCTGATCAACGCGTCCGACCAGCCCATCGCGATCGGCGGATACGGTTTGGGCGATGACCCGGACGCCCTCTTCAAGACCACCTTGCCAGCACAGACACTCGAGCCGGGCGCCCGATTCGTGGTCTCCTTAAACGACTTCGGGATCGATCACTCCGGCGAAACGCTCTACCTCACCGCGCCAGATCGCGCGCTCGCCGAGCGATTAAAGGTGCCGCCGCTGCGGGAGGACGAATCCCTCGCGCGCCGTGGTGACGAGTGGTTCATCATGGACGATGCTGAGGTGACCCGCGGTGAGGCGAACATAGTCGGCGGCGAGCGCCACCTCGAGTCGCCGCGATTCTCCATCCGCGGCGGGCGCTACGAAGACGGACTCACCGTGCGCCTCGCGGCCGGGCACGAGATCCGCTACACCCTCGACGGTTCGGAGCCGGACGCCGGGTCACCCATCTACGAGCAGCCCTTTTTCATCAATGCCGTAACGGCGATCCGGGCTCGTTGCTTTGCGCCTGACGGCACGGAATCGCGCATCAACACGCAAAACTACTTCATCGGCCTCACCCACACACTGCCGATAATCGCGATGACCGCACCGCCGGAGAACTTCGAGTTCCACCAGGGCTACCTTTACGGAATGGGCAGCGTCCTCACGTCCACCGGCGTCTTCCGCACCGGCAACACCTATCCCTACTCCTCCTCGAACGCGTGGAAGAACCGCGAAGTGGAAACGAATTTCGAACTGTTCGAGCCGGACGGCGAACGCGGGTTCAACATTGTGGCCGGCTTGAAGATCTTCGGAGGATGGGGCTCGCGGGGCTACCCGCAGAAATCGATGGCCGTGTTCGCCCGGCGGAAATACGGCTTCGGCAAGATCCGCCACCAGCTCTTCCCCGACCGCGACATCCAGGACTTCGAGACCTTCGTCCTGCGGAATTCCGGAAACGACAACCAAAGCACGCACCTGACCTATCCACGGTCCGAGATCCGCGACTTCGGACCGCCCAAGTCCTACGGCAGCTATTTTGTAAACTGCAACTTCACCCTCTTCCGGGATGCCATGCTCGGGAGCCTCGGAAACGAGCTCGGACTGGACACGCAAGGTTACCGGCCCGCGGTCCTCTATCTGAACGGCGACTACTGGGGCATCTACAACATTCGCGAAAAGCTCAACGAGCACTACGTGGAATCGCATTACGGTGTGCCCAGCAACGAGGTCGATGTCATCGAAGGCTACGGTTCGGCGAACGCCGGAACCGGCACCGCCTATTCCAGAATGAGGAGCCTCGTGAACAGCACGAACACGGAGGAGGAATACCGCGAGGTGGAGGAGACCCACATCGATATCGCGAACTTCATCGACTACCACCTCTGCGTCATTTTTTTCCAGAACTTCGATATCGGAAACATCAAGTCCTGGCGCTCGCGCGTCGAGGGCGCCGACGGCCGGTTCCGCTGGCTTCTCTACGACCAGGACTACGGCTTCAATCTCTGGCCCGAGGAAGTCTACCAGCCGGCGATGAAGCGGGACTTCTCCGACTACGCGAACATGTTCGCTTTCTATACGAAGAGCAGCGGCTCCGGTTGGCCGAACGGCGCGGACCGCACGCTGCTCCTGAGAAAGCTGCTCGGGATGGAGGAGTTCAAGACGCGCTTCATCCTGCGCTGTGCCGACCTGCTCAATAGCACCTTCCACCAAGAACACGTCACCGCCCGGATCGACGCGATGGCCGCGGTGATCCGGCCAGAAATCCCCGCCCACCTGGAGCGCTGGAGCTGGGCGTCCCTGGTCGGGCGTGGTTTCGGCGAGCCCCACAAGGAAGAGGACGCGCCGCTGGATCTGGCGCACTGGGAGAGAAACGTGCAGACCATGATCAGGTTCGCCAATGAGCGGCCCGCGCAGCTGCAGCAGGATTTGATCGATCACTTCAAGCTCGGGAATGGCGTCTCCAGGCTTGTCATCGATGCCTCTGCCGGAGGCGAAGTGCAGATCAACACCCTCCCACCTTTAAATGAGTTTGCCGGCTCCTACTTCATCGATTACCCCCCGCCCCTCACGGCGCTGCCATTGGCTGGATACAAGTTCGTTGAGTGGGTCGGCCCGGTGACTGATCCGCAAGCGATCGAGACGTTTCCTATTCTCGAAGCGGGGAATCCCACCGTGATCACAGCGAAATTTGTGCCGAACTAGAGAAGGTTTTCGGGTAGGTTCCTTTCATTTTGATCCTGGCTTCCTCGGCGGGGAACTTCCAGGTTGTCTTGTTTCATGGATCGAGATTTCCCCGGACTAATCGCATGGTCAATCGAGCCCATTGCTGAAGCCTAACCCGGGTCACACAGCTTCTTCCACGGCGGACCGATGATGGGGAAACACAAGAAGCTGGCAAAAGCAGATCCACTGAGACTCCTGGTTTAAATGCCTCAAGAACCTGTGACTTATACCATTTGAGCAGTAAAATCATACCCGGCGCTGTAATGAGTCCGATCCAGTCGGTCTGCGTTCATAATGGAGGTGGGGACCTCCTCTCGTGTAGAGGCCATGGACCACCATGAGCACCGGATCGAACGATTGAGCTGACATCAAGAGGACACCAATCCCGTGCCTATCGCGACCGTAGCCGGAAAAACTGCTGGGTCTTCCCCTCCGTTTTGAAGTACCTGGGGCTTTCAATGGTCTGCTCGTCAGGCACGTCAGACCAAGGACCTCCTGGGTTGTTGCTTTGCTGGAGTTGGTGGCGCAAATCCCAGGATACTTTAACGTGGTCTTTCAAGAGAGTGTCATCATTCATGCGCTCAAATCCATTTTCTTCTTCCAGCACGAGGCCTCTCCCTTCCACCGACAAAGTCATGGCATCATTCGGGATTCCTGCAGCAGACGGGCCATCGAGGGCGGCCACTTCCGCGGCGCTCATCTTGTAGTTCCGAAGCTGGATACTGCTAACCTGGAGTGTTCCGGCTTCACCTGTATCATCCCCAAACAGAAGTGCCTTATCCATCAAGCTCCACCTGTCTGCCGAGTAAGAATAGGAGAGACCCGCAGCAGACGCATTAAACGTCCGTATCGGTTGTTCGCCTACCAGATTACCATCAATGTATTTGGACATCACCTGCTCCCGGGTGGTGTCGACCGTAATCGCTACCCGGTACCATTTAGAGTTTTCCATCTCACCATGGTAAATTCCATCGATACCGATCCCGCCTTCCGGACTGATGAACAAATCCCCGTCTGTCGTATTGTCCAGAGTGTCAATTTGGATTAGAGAGCGATATCCGGGGTCGGGGGACATTAAAAGCAAGTCCATGATGAGCGTCCACTGATTCAACCTCGCTGCTGAGGGGCCTCCGTTGGGCGCGGCGCTGTGCGTCATCTCCAAGCCACTGGCTGAATCGAATATTGCCAAGCCAGCACCATTGCCACCTGGAAAGGCGGGGGCGGCC
>CALFSW010000037.1 GCA_937916505.1 uncultured Verrucomicrobiales bacterium
GGGTGAGGTCTTTGGTGTCGCCGCCGCAGTTTTTGCCGACGGAGGCGATGCCGTTGTCGCGGCCGGATTCGGTTTTGTATTGCTGGGATTGGCCGACGATCTGGCCATTGCCGGCTTTGAGGACGAAGTAGTGCTTGCCGTTGGAGGCTTCTTTTTTCTCGAATTTTGCTTCATCGGCTCCGTTATTGGTGACCGAAGCGATGCCATTTTCCGCTCCCTTTCTATCGGCGTAGCCTTGGGATTGGAGGATGATTTCGCCATTGCCGGCTTTGAGTCGGAAGTGGAATTTCTCGGTTTTGTCGCTTTGGAAGAGTTCGTACATTGTTATTTTGAATATTCACAACAAGGAGAGCTGAATTTTGCCCGTTTGTCAGGGGAAAGTTGGCCTAAGTTCGTGGAGGAAGATGGCAGAGGCGGAGGCGACGTTGAGGGAGTCGACCTCGCGGGTCATGGGAAGATAGGCGAGATGGTGGCAGAGGGATTCGATTTCGGGGCTGAGGCCGAAGTCTTCGGGGCCGAGGAGGAGGACGGGGTTTTCGAAGGTGGGAAGTTTTTGGAGGGGGAGGGAGTTTCGGGAGAGACTGGCTCCGATGAGGGTGCGGGATTGGCGGAGTGCGCGGAGGTCTGCGAGGAGATCGGGTGACCGGCGGACCGGGAGGCGGAAGAGGTTGCCGGCGGAGGCGCGGATGGCTTTGGCGTTGAAGGGGGAGGCTCCTTTGCCGATGAGGACACCGGCACCTCCGAGGGCGGCGGTGTTGCGGATGATGGTGCCAAGGTTGCCGGGGTCGGCGATTTCAGGGAGGACGACGATGGGGCCTGACTTGAAAGCAGAGAGAGGGGTGGGGGCTGGCTTGCGGGCGATGGCGAGGTGGCCACGGTGGAAGTGGAAACCGAGGAGTTGGGAGGCTTCCTCGCGGGAGAGGTCTTGGTCGATGCGGATGACTTTCTCGATGAAATACGATGATTCCTGAAGGCGTTCGACGGCGAGTCGGCCCTCGACGATGAAGTGGGTGGGGGTCTCGCGGGAGGAGAGGAGGGATTTCCAGTCCATGGGTTTGGTTTGGGTCTCGCGCAGAGGCGCGGAGGCGCAGAGAGGCTATGGAGTCTCTTGGACTTTGCAGGCTTTGGTGACTTGTGGCCAGGTGAAGTCTTTGCGGAGCATGTCGGCTAGGAATTGATCTTTTGGGGAGAGCCTGGAGGCGTTTTTGAGGCGTTCGGGATGGGTGAGACGGCTGAAGAGGACGTGTTTAATTTTTGATTTTGAGACGGATTTGCGACCATATCCGTTGGGTTCATTGGAGGACCAGAAGTGGACCTGGTTGCCGGTGGTGCCGAGGTAAACGACGAGGTGGCCCCGCTCTTTTCCGCCGATGGCTTCAGTCCACCACATTTTCATGAAATCGCCGGGTTGGGCGTGGGCGTAGGAGGTGAAGTTGACACCGCATTTGAGGTCGGCGAAGAGCTTGGCGGTGCCGGGGCCGTTGGCATTCCAGCGGCCGAATATTTCTTCGCCGTCTTTGACGTCAAGGTTGGCAAAACGGGAGAGCTTTTCTACGGGGAGAAAGGAAGAGTTTTGGAGGCGGAGTTGCTCAATGACGCGGAGAAAGACGAGGTAAGTGGCACCGGAGCAAAAGGATTTTCCACAGGCCTGGGTGTCTTGAACAATGACGCCATCTTTGAGGGTGACGCTGGCGGCGAGGCGATCGACGGCCTTTTGGGTGGCTTGGTAACCGCCTCCACCGGGCATGGATTTGACGGCGACGAGAACGTTTTGATTGAAGGCCGGCGCTTGTTGGACGGACTCGATTTCGACTCCGAATTCGACTTGAGCGCAGGAGGGAAGGGCGCAGGCCAAGGCGAGGAGTTTGAGAAGTTTGCCCATGGAGAAATGATGAATTCCCGATAGGAAGATTGGAAGCTCAAAGGATGTTAGTGGATCAGTAGCCGAGCCATGGGCCGAGCCATTTTTCAACCTCTTCGACGGACATTTCTTTGCGCCTGGCATACTCCTTGATCTGATCTTTTTGGAGGTCGTTGATCTGGAAGTAGTGGGAATCCGGGTGGGAGAGGTAGAGACCGCAGACGGCTGAGCCGGGGTGCATGGCCTGGGATTCGGTGAGTTCGACGCCGGTTTCTTCGGTGGCCTTGAGGAGGTTAAAGAGGAGGGGCTTTTCGGTGTGATCGGGCTGTGACGGATAGCCGGGGGCGGGGCGGATGCCTTGGTATTTCTCGTGGATGAGTTCGGACTTGGTGAATTGGCCGGGGCGCTCGATGCCCCAGGAAATCCGGGCGCGGTGGTGAAGGAGTTCGGCGAAGGCTTCAGCGAAGCGGTCGGCGAGAGCCTGGACCATGAGGGCTTCGTCGATGTTGTTCTCGGCGCGGAGTTCCGCCGCCCATTCGTCGGCTCCGTGGATGCCGACGACGAATCCACCGAGGTGGTCTGTTGGGGGTGAGGTAGCAGAGGCTCTTAGCCTCTGTGAATCCTCTCCGGGGGCGCTGACAAAGGCGTAGTTTTCGAAGCCCGCTTTGGCGGGGTTTTCCAGGACGTAGTTTACTTGTGAGGTGAATTCATCCGAGTCGCGGATGATGTGGTCGTAGGATTCTTTTTGCCAAATTGGGCCGGTATTTCCGAGGGCTTCGTTGATCCTTCGGCCTGAGTCTCCTTTTATTCCTTGAAGGATTTTTGAGAGTTCGAAACCTTCCCGGGGTCGGATGACGAGGTGCACGTGGTTGCTCATGACGCACCAGGCGGCGAGGTCATAGTGTTGACCGTCGAAGTGTTGGATGGCATCGGCAACGATGGTGGCGAGCTTGGGGTCTTTGAGATGATTGGGTCCGTGGCCTTCGAGAAGCGCTTTTTCGATGGTCTCGCTGTAGAGTTCCTTGAGCTGGCGTTCGAAGGTGGCCATGAATTTCTCGTCGTTTCGCTCTTCGCTGATTTTGTATCGAGCGATGAGGTCTGCTTGCTTTTGCTTGTAGGCTGCCTGGACGCCCGGGGGGATGGAGCCTTGGAGGCGGAAGGTGATGGCGTAGGTGGCGTCTTTTGCGGTCCAGTGGGGGAGGTGGGCTCCCTGCTTTTTTGTGAAGGTTGGCTCGTGGGGGGCGCGAAACTCGAAGAGGCTAGGAGCCTCTTCTACCTCGTTTCGCGCGCTTGCGGGGGCGACGTAGTCGGAGAGGGCGAAGTTTGGTTTTGTGGTCTCCTTTTTCTGCTGTTGGCGGAGGGTGTGGAAGGTGGTGTCGTGGTCGGGGAGGACGATGTCATCGCCATCGGCGTGGGCGGGGAAGAAGCCGTAGATTCCGGAGGCGGTGAAGCGCTTTTCGGCGATGATTTTTTCGAGGAGTTCCTGGGCTTCGTGGTAGAGCTCTTTGGCGACCTTTGCTCCTTCTTTGTTGCGGGTTTTGAGGGTCTCGGTTTCGTAGTCCCAGACACCGCGAAGTTCCCAGGTGTGGAAGAAGGGAGTCCAGTCGATGTAGTTGGCGAGCTCGCGGAGGGACTGGGATTTGATGGTGCGGGTGCCGGTGAACTCGGGGACAGGTGGGTGGTAGTTTTCCCAGTCGATGGAGACTTTGTTGGCTTGGGCTTGTTCGAGGGAGATGGTGGGTTTCTTGGGGCCGCTGGCGAATTTTTCGCGGGCCTCCTGGTGTTTGAGGTTGTTTTTGTCGATGAACTTATCGCGATGTTCTGCGGATAGGAGGGAGGTGGTGACGGGGACGGAGCGGGAGGCATCAAGCACGTGGACGAGGGGGCCGGAGTAGTGCTCGGCGATCTTGATGGCAGTATGGGCGGCGCTGGTGGTAGCACCGCCAATGAGGATGGGGATGCTGCGTTTTCCGAAGCCGCGTTTTTCGGCTTCCTTGGCAACGGTGATCATTTCATCGAGCGAGGGGGTGATGAGGCCGGAGAGGCCGATGATGTCGGCGTCGTGTTCTTCGACGGCATCGAGGATCTTATTGCAGGGGACCATGACTCCCATGTCGACGACGTCGAAGCCGTTGCAAGTGAGGACAACGCCGACGATGTTTTTGCCGATGTCGTGGACGTCGCCTTTGACGGTGGCCATAATGACTTTGCCGTTGGAGAAGGTGCGGGCGGCTTGTTTCCTTGCGGCAGCTTCGCTGATGGAGGGATCTTTTTCGCAGAGGCTAAGAGCCTCTGCTACGATTTTTTCCTCGCGCTCTTTCTCCATGAGGGGTTCGAGCCAGGCCACGGATTTTTTCATGACGCGGGCGGACTTGACGACCTGCGGGAGGAACATTTTTCCGGCGCCGAAGAGATCTCCAACGATACCCATGCCGTCCATGAGGGGGCCTTCGATGACGGTGAGGGGTTTTTTGTATTTGGCGAGGGCTTTCTCGGTGTCTTCGTCGATGAATTTATCGATGCCTTTGAGAAGGGAGTGCTCGAGGCGTTTTTCGACGGGGGCCTCCCGCCAGGTGAGATCCTCGGCGAGTTTTTTGGCACCCTGGCCTTTGAATTCTTCGGCGAGGTCGAGGAGGCGTTCGGTGGCTCCATCGTCTTTGTTGAGGAGGACGTCTTCGACCGCTTTGAGGAGGTGTTTTGGAATTTCGTCGTAAACCTCGAGCATGCCGGCGTTGACGATGCCCATGTCCATGCCGGCCTGGGTGGCGTGGTAGAGGAAGGCGGAGTGCATCGCTTCGCGGACCGCGTTGTTGCCACGGAAGGAGAAGGAGATGTTTGAGACGCCGCCGGAAACTTTGGCGAAGGGGAGGTTTTCCTTGATCCAGCGGGTGGCGTTGATGAAGTCGAGGGCGTAGTTGTTGTGCTCTTCGATGCCGGTGGCGACGGTGAGGATGTTGGGGTCGAAGATGATGTCCTCGGGTGGGAATCCGACTTCGTCGACGAGGATGTCGTAGGCGCGTTTACAGATGCGGCATTTGTCCTCGTAGGTGGCGGCCTGGCCTTGTTCATCGAAGGCCATGACAACGACGGCGGCTCCGTAGTTGAGGACATGGCGGGCGTTTTTTCGGAAGGCCTCTTCTCCTTCTTTGAGGGAGATGGAGTTGACGATGCCTTTGCCCTGGAGGTGTTTGAGGCCTTCTTCGATGATTTCCCATTTTGAGGAATCGACCATGATGGGGACGGCCTGGATGTCGGGTTCGGCCTGGATAAGGTCGAGGAATTTGGCCATCATGATCTTGCCGTCGATGAGGCCGTCGTCGAAGCAGATGTCGATGACGTTGGCGCCGTTGACGACTTGCTGGCGGGCGACCTCGAGGGCGTCTTCGAGCTTGTCTTGTTGGATGAGTTTACGGAAGCGCGGGGACCCGGCGACGTTGGTGCGTTCCCCGATCATGAGGAAGTTTTTGTCGGGGGTGTGGTTGTAGGCTTCGGTGCCGGAAAGACGGAGGAGACGTGGGACGGTGGACATGATAAGAAAGAGAAGTTGAGGGGATTTGAACCGCAAAGGCGCAAAGACGCTAAGTTTTTAAGGTTTGGTTGAGGGGGGAGAACCAGAAAGAAGTTAAGGAGTCAGGTTTTTAAGGTTGTGAAGATGGGTGGTCGAGTCGGTAGCCGACGGGAACCTGGTGGCCTTTGTAAATGATGGGGAGGTCTTTTTGCGATTCGACTGAGATTCCTCGAAGTTGAAACTCGTGTAAAAGGCAGGCCTCGTATGCGCTTTCCAAAAGTCCGGGTCCAAGGGTGGAGTGGACCTGGAAGGCTGAATCAACGACTTCCTTTCCCAGCTGTTCAATGTCCTTCATTCTCTTCAAAGCCTTCGCGTCTCAGCGCCTTTGCGGTTAATCCAAGACGGGGACTTGGCGGGGGGCTTTACCTTCGACGGCTTTGGCGATGGCGGCGATGTGTTCGGGGGTGTTTCCACAGCAGCCGCCGGCGAGGTTGAGAAGGTCTGAGTCGGCGAAGCCGGCGATGTAGTCGTGCATGTGGCCGGGCTCGAGATCGAAGCCGGTGGGGGCGAGGGGATTGGGGAGGCCGGCGTTGGGGTAGCAGGAGATGTTGGTCGTGGCGGCTTTGCCGAGGTCACGAAGGAAAGGCTCCATGAGGTCGGGTCCGAGGGAGCAGTTGAGCCCGATGGCGAGAGGCTTGATGTGGGCGAAGGTGTTCCAGAGAGCTTCGACTTTTTGGGCGGAGATCATGGTTTCACCGCCGCGTCCGACGGCGGCGGAGATGATGACGGGGGCCTTGGTTCCTGATTCCTTGATGGCGACGAGAGCGGCCTTGGCGTTGAGGGAGTCGAAGATGGTTTCGACCATGAGGATGTCGCAGTCGGCTTCTATGAGGGCGTCGATCTGGTGGCGGTAGGTTTGTTTGACTTGATCGAAAGTGACGGCGCGGAAGGAGGGGTCGTTGGGATCGGCAAGGTTGGTGAGGGAAACAGTGAGGGGGCCGATGGCTCCCGCGACGTAGCGTTTCCGACCGGTGGCGTTTCCGACGCGCTCGGCTTCTTGTTTGGCGAGCTTGACGGATTGGATGTTGAGTTCCCAGACTAGGTCCTGCAGTTGGGCGTTGTTGAGGACTTCGCGGTCGAAGAAGTCGGGATCTTTTTTACCGCCGGTTTTGCGTGGGTCTTCGATGAAAAATTCGGATTGGGCGAGGACGGTGCCAGAGAAGGTGTTGGTTTCGCAGATGTCGGAGCCGGCTTCGTAGAAGCGCTTGTGAATGTCGGCGATCACATCAGGGCGGGTGAGGGAGAGAATGTCTCCGTTGTTGAGGAGGTCTTCGTGGTTGCTTTTGAAGCGGTCGCCGCGGGCATCGGCTTCAGAAAGTTCGTATCCGCGAATGGTGGTGCCCATTGCTCCATCAAGGACCATGATACGCTTGGAGAGAGTTGATTTGAGTTCGCTGGTGAGATCTTTTGTCATGGTCTTGATTTGTCTTTGGAGATTTGAAATGATGAGGACGATTTGCAAGAACAAATCTTCATATCGCGATATGTTGATAAGAGATTTCCGAGAAAACAGGGGATACTTGGGGTCTTCGATGAAATCAGCTTTTTTTCCGTTGCTATCGCATCTTTTAAGAAGCATAATTTGGTTAGCGACAGTGTGTTGCTTTCATTAATTTATCCCCATATAGTTATCGCTAGACCAAGAAATTTCCGAAGAGGAGGCGGCGGAGGCCGTCGCCGCGGACGCCGTAGAATTGACAAAAGTGGCAATTCCAACGAGGGCGACGAACAGAAGTCCGTTGAAATCGAAGGCACAATCTCTGCTGTCCTTGCCGGAACGATGTTTAAAGTCGCTCTGCCAAGCGGGCACGAGGTGCTTGCGCACATTTCGGGTAAGATGCGGAAGCGCTTTATCCGTCTTGTCATCGGAGACAGGGTGAAAATGGAAATGTCTCCGTATGACACCACGAAAGCGCGAATCGTTTTCCGACTTGGATAAACTTTTGATCCCGATGATCTCACACAGATGAGCAGGCTGAAAGGTCTGCTCATTTTTTGTTAAGAATGCCTAATTTAACTGGGGCTTATTTCTTGCGTCGCCACTTGCGAAGCTTTAATCCTTCCCCGGCCGACTCCTCCGGAGAAGGCGAAAACAAACACCATCATTTTGGGACTCGTTGATCAAATCAGACGGTGGAGACTTGTCCAACAAGGCTTGTCTTCGGGGAAGAAGCGGCGCACGAGCTCCGATGGCGGGGTCCTGGGGGCATTGGACCGGAGTATCCCGATTAAGGGGGCGCTCTATCTGGCCTTTGCTCTGGGCATGGTGACTTTGTTTGTGGGTATTGAGAATGTCACTTCGAGTCGGGTGGTCGAGGCGGTGGTGATTATGATTTGTGCTCTCGCGATATTTCACCTCAATCACCAGCAATCTGCCCGTCGCAATGGGAGTGTCCTGCTGGTATTCGGGGGAATCCTGATTCACCTCTGGGTGGTGAAGTTGGCCTGCGGGGTCGCTTTGAGTTCCGGGCTGGGAGTGAACTTTGGTTTTTTGATCATGCCAATGGCTCTGGCTCCGATGGTTCATTCGGTGCTGCTGGGGCAGAGGGCAGGGGTCTATTCTTCGGTTTTTGTCAGCCTTTTCGGGGCTTTGACCGTTCCAAGTGATGGCAGGTGGGCCTTTTTTGCGATCAGTTTGTTTTGCGGGCTGACCGCGGTCTTTGCAACGAAGCGTGTCAGTAAACGGGGCCGGCTTTTGAGGGCTGGCTTCTGGGTCGGTCTCATGGCGCTTTTGGTGGATTTGGCTTTTGCCAAGATCTCGATCAGTGGCTTGGGGTTTTCCGATCGGGAAAGTTGGCAGGTTTTTGGAAAGGCCTGCTTGATTGCGCTTTCCACCGGATTATTGACGGGCCTTTTTGTGGGAGGGGTTTTACCACTACTGGAAGGGGTCTTTGGACTGACGACCGAGATTTCCTGGCTGGAGCTCAGTGATTTGAATCACCCGCTGCTCCGGAAAATGCAGATCGAGGCGCCGGGAACTTTTCATCACAGTTTGATTGTGGCTTCACTTGCGGAGAGTGCCACGGAAGCGATCGGGGCCAATGCGATCATGAGTCGTGTGTGCGCCTACTTTCATGACATCGGAAAGTTGAACAAGCCGGAGTATTTTATCGAAAACCAGGGAGGCGATAATCCTCATGATGGTCTCACTCCGACGATGAGCGCTTTGATTATCGTGGCGCACGTAAAAGACGGTGTGGATCTCGCAATCAAGAACAAGTTGAACCCAAGGATTCTTGAAGTGATTCAAGAGCACCATGGTGATTCGCTGGTTTATTTCTTCTACCGTAAAGCCCAGGAGCGCCTTCAGAAGATCGAAAATGAGCGGGGGAACGGTGCGACAAAAAGCGATGACCTGCCCAAGGTGGATGAAAAGAGTTTCCGTTATCCAGGGCCGATTCCGCAGTCGCGTGAGAGCGGGATTATTTCGCTGGCCGACGCGATCGAAAGTGCTTCCCGGACGATCGCTAAGCCTTCGCCGGGGCGCATTAGAGCCCTCGTTGATGAGATTGTTTATAAACGAGTGCGCGATGGGCAACTCGACGCATGTGGTCTCACCATGAGCGAGCTCACAACGGTGAGGAAAGTATTTTCATCAACTCTTCGAAGCATGCTCCATGCAAGGATCGAATACCCCAAGGATCAGGTTGAAGATGCTCCGTCTGATCTTTCGAGTAGGGGCGGGAAGGTGGTTTCGGTTGAAGAAATCGAGCGTGTACGTCGGCGCCGTCAACAGGGGGAGTAGCGAATGGTGGAAGTTTATCCTGCCTGCAAATCACGAGAGATATCGGGCGAATTCCTGGAGCAGTTGAGAAGGGGATGGGCTGTTGCGTTTGAGATGCTTCGAGAGATCGGAGTGGGAGAAATCGCAATATTGGAAGGGATTGAGATCACATTGCTCGATGATGATGAGATGGCCCGGATTCACGATGAGTTTCTGAATGATGCCACGACAACAGATGTCATTACTTTTGATCATGGCGAATTGCTGATCGGTGTTGAGACCGCCGCGAGACAGGCAGAAGGGTTTCTGAGCCATGTGGATCGGGAAATCGCACTTTATGGAATTCATGGAATGCTGCATTTATCAGGTTTTGATGACAAATCCTCAGCAGATGCAAAACAAATGGCGGGCCGACAGGAGGAGGTTTTGAGGGCATGTTTTCCCTTTTGGGATTAAGGTGGCGGAATTTTTTTTCATCAATCGGTTTCGACTGGTTGACACCTCCCGTTCGTTTCAGCAGTCTCCTTCAAACGCTGGATGAGATAAGTTCGTCAAACCCGGCTCTCGAACACCTTAAAACGCACACCAATTTTTTGACCGTGTATTCAAACGAAGACTACCTGATCCAACTCCTGGTCGAAGCCGGCCATCTCACTGCCGAGCACGTCGATGACATCCGTTCCAAATTGGGAGATGAACATCTGATCCAACACTTCCTCGAGCACGGGGAGATTACCGAGACTGCAATAGCCGAGGTCTCCGCGGCAAACGTGGGAACCCATGTCATTGACCTTGGCAGTGGCTTTATCGACCCTGCTTTTAAGACGTTCCTTTCGCTTGCGGACTGCCGCCGTTTTAATGCGGTTCCCTTTTCCGATGATGGATCTTATTTGAGCATTGCTCTGGCTGATGTCCTGGATTTTGAAGCCCAGGACGCCATTCCTCACATCGTCAATCGCGAGTGTCAGTTTTACGCAGCTCCTCCGAAGGGGATTCAGAATGCCTGGCAACAGATCTTCGGTGACGAAGTCGGCCAAGCTGATGCCAATGAACTTCAAGTTGTTGGGGACATTGGTTCCGATGATTCCGATGCACCTGTCATCAAGCTGGTCTCCGGTATTTTGGTCGATGCCTTCAAGATGCGGGCGAGTGATATTCACATTGAACCGCTGGAGACCTCTCTTCGGATTCGTAATCGACTGGACGGCAAGCTCGTCGAAGCGGCAAACCATCCCAAGAAGCTCCTTCCTGCAGTCATTGCCCGACTCAAGGTGATGAGTGGATCGATGAGTATCGCCGAGAAACGGCTCCCCCAGGACGGTCGAATTCAGGTCAAGATGGGCGGGAAAGAAGTCGATCTTCGTGTTTCCTCCGTTCCCAGTAACCACGGCGAGAGTATCGTCATGCGTATTCTTGACAAGTCGGCGCTCAGTCTGGGACTGCCACAGCTGGGATTCCTTTCAGATGACCAGGCGGTCTTTGCGGAACTTCTTCGTCTTCCCGATGGAATTATCCTTGTGACCGGCCCTACCGGATCTGGAAAGACCACGACACTTTATGCCTGTCTCAATGAGATCAACAAGCCGGATAAAAAAATCATCACGGTTGAGGATCCTGTTGAGTATGAGATGGCCGGAATTAACCAGGTGATGGTTCGAGCGGACATCGGCATGACCTTTGCCGCGGCCCTCCGATCGATGCTGCGACAGGCTCCCAACATCATCATGGTGGGTGAGATTCGAGATGGTGAAACTGCCAACATCGCGATCAACGCCTCACTGACGGGTCACCTCGTGTTCTCAACCCTTCACACGAATGATGCCCCTAGTTCCGTGGCTCGTCTCGCAGACATGGGGATTAAAAAATTCCTCATCGCTTCGGCGGTTCGCGCTATTCTTGCGCAGCGTCTTGTCCGTAAACTTTGCGACAAATGCAAAGCTCCGGCAGTTCTGAATGAAAAGGAACTGAGAATGTTGAATATCGATCCCGCCCAATTAACAGATTCAAACATCATGGGGCCGGTTGGTTGCGAAAACTGCCGTGACACCGGCTACCGGGGCCGAATTGGTATTTTTGAAATCTTCCTCGTTGATGATGAAGTTCGCCACCTGATCAACCAGGATCTCAGTACTCCGCAGCTTCGGAAGCGCGCCCGGGAATTGGGGATGCGCACTCTTCGAGAAGACGGGATTCGAAAGGTTCTTGTTGGAATGACCTCTGCATCCGAGGTGATCGGAGTGACCATGTCCGACGCTGAGTAATTCCGCATAAACGCAAAAACATACACTTTTACTAAGATGGATAATAACCAACTCCTCGACATCTTTGTCAGCCGCGGAATGATCGACGGCGCTCTGAAAGCCGACGTGATTTCGGAAATCGAAAATAGCGGAAAAGAAGCCGCCGAAATTCTCGCCGATTATCAGGTCGTCAGTTCTCGGGACGATATTTGGCCGATCATCGCCCAGGAACTCGGAGCGGAATTCGTTGACCTCAGTGAGTTCGAACCACCGGAAGCCCTTCTCTCCCTGATCCCGGTTGGAACGGCCCGACTTCACGGAGCCCTTCCGATCACCTTTGACGATGGCGGTATCTCTGTTGCTCTGACAGACCCTCTGAATCCTCAAATCCTGGAGGATTTGCGTTTTGCCGTCGGTCAGGAACTCACTCTGGTCGTCGCTGCTGATCACCTCGTTGAACAAAAGATCAACGAACTCTACGGTGGCGAAGAAAAGGCGATGGATGACATCCTGGGCCAACTTGACGGGGGCTTGACCTTCAAAGGGGGCGAAGCCGAAATGGAGGACGAGGCCAACTCGGCTCCCATTATGCGCTATGTCGATCTGGTCCTTTATCAGGCGATTAAGGAAAAAGCGTCCGATATTCACTTCGAGCCTTTTGAGTCGGAATTTAAAATCCGCTACCGTGTCGACGGTGCCCTCTATGAAATGACACCTCCGCCGGTTCATCTGGCTTTACCAATCATTTCCCGGGTCAAGGTGATGGCGAATATGAACATCGCCGAGCGCCGGATTCCGCAAGACGGCCGTATTGTCAAACAGGTTGGCGATCAATCGGTTGATATGCGTGTTTCATCGCTTCCCACCCAGTATGGCGAAAGTGTTGTGCTTCGTGTTCTGGACCGGAACTCGGTAAATCTGAATCTCGATAATCTCGGACTTCCTCCACACATTCATGAGTATATCCATGACACAATTCGGATGCCGAACGGCATTTTCATTGTGACCGGTCCGACCGGTGCGGGTAAAACGACGACCCTTTATGCCGCGCTTCGTGAAATCAACACCATCGATACCAAGATTCTCACTGCCGAGGATCCTGTGGAGTATGATGTTGACGGGATCATTCAGGTTCCAATCAACGACGCGATTGGCATGACTTTTGAACGGGTGCTGCGTGCCTTCCTTCGTCAGGATCCCGATAAGATTCTTGTGGGGGAGATGCGGGATTTGGACACCGCCAAGATTGCGATTCAAGCCTCGCTCACCGGCCACCTTGTTCTCTCCACCCTCCACACCAACGATGCCGCAGGTGCGGTGACCCGCCTGGTGGATATGGGAACCCAGCCCTTCCTTGTAGCGGCTTCTTTGGAAGGGATTCTCGCACAACGACTTCTGCGAACGATTTGTCCTGATTGTAAAACACCGTATGAGCCAAGCGAAGTGATTCTAAGCCAGCTTGGCGTTGCTCCTCACGAACTCGGAGACAAGAGTTTCTTTACCGGTAAAGGGTGCAAGACCTGCGGAGAGTCGGGCTACAAAGGGCGGGCCGGTCTCTATGAGCTTCTGAATGTTAGCGATCCGATTCGCGAACTCATCATTGACCGTGCTCCTTCAGTGGTGGTCAAACAGAAAGCGGTTGAACTTGGAATGACAACCCTTCGCGAAGACGGTCTGCGTTGTATCTACGAAGGTCGAACCACCATTGAGGAGGTCCTGAAATACACCTAATTTTTAAGATTTCAGAATTTCAAGCTTCCCCATCCTTTCACTTCATCTTTAGAACTATTCACACACACAAACTCTAATGGCAAATTTCCAATACATTGCGCTCGACGCCAAGGGTGAGCAGACCACAGGGGTGGTCCAGGCCAACTCTGACGCAGAAGCCGTTCAAGCTCTCCGCGGACAAGGGCTCTATCCCACACAAGTCGTTCAGGAAGGCAAGGGTTCCCTTGCCAAGACACCCGGCAAGAAAGGGAAGAAAAAGACAAAATCCAAAGGGAAGGGCAAAGGGAAACTCGGAGGTAAGGTGAAGCCGAAGATCCTCATGATCTTCACCCGCCAGCTTGCAACCCTGATTGATTCGGGTCTTCCGTTGCTGCGGGGGCTCAATGTTCTTAGCAAGCAGGAACCTAACCCGGTCTTGAAAGCCACGATCAGCAATATTGCCGAGTCGGTGCAAGGGGGCTCGACCTTTTCCGAAAGTCTCGGCCAGCACCCCAAAATGTTTAATAAGCTCTATGTAAACATGGTGAAAGCCGGTGAGCTTGGTGGTGTGCTTGAAATCGTTCTCACCCGTCTCGCCGAGTATCAGGAAAAGGCTCACAAGTTGAAGGGCAAGATCGTCTCAGCGATGGTTTATCCCTTGATTGTGATGTTCATCGCCGTTGCGATCATGAGTTTCCTCATGCTTTTCATCGTTCCCAAGTTCCGGGCCATGTTCCAGGACATGGGAGACAGCCAGCTTCCCCTGATTTCCCGGGTCGTCTTTGGCTTCTCGGATTGGATGTTGGCCCGTCCCTTGCTTCTTCCCAATTCAGTCTGGATTCTCTTTATCGCGGTCGGTTCGTGGATGGCCTTTGGGGCCTGGACCCGGACGGCCAAGGGGCGAAATGTCGTCGATTCCTTGAAGTTGAAGATTCCAATTTTTGGCGATATTCAGCGCAAAAGTGCGATTGCCCGATTCACTCGAACCCTTGGAACTTTGGTGACCTCTGGTGTGCCCATTCTGCAGGCTCTCAACATCACGCGGGATACCGCGGGCAACGTTGTGGTGGCACAAGCGATCGATAAGGTCCATGATGCCGTTAAGGAGGGTGAATCGATTGTGTCACCAATGACGGGTTCCGGAATTTTCCCCAACCTTGTAGTATCCATGGTGGATGTGGGTGAGGAGACTGGCCAGCTACCGGAGATGCTTTTGAAGATTGCTGATGTTTACGATGACGAAGTGGACGGTGCGGTGACCGCACTGACCTCGATTTTGGAGCCAATTATGATTGTGATTCTCGCCCTGGTGGTGGGAGCGATCGTGTTCGCGCTCTTCCTGCCACTGATCAAAGTCATTCAGGAAATGCAAGGAGGCTAGATCCCTCGGGACAGGCCTCATTGCCCCAATCCAAAAAACCTGTTATACTGACATCATGAAAAAAAATCTACCACTCTCCGGCGCCCGTCGCCACCACTCCGGATTCTCGTTGATCGAGCTTTTGGTGGTGGTTGCGATCATTGTGATCCTCGCTGGAATTGTTATTGGCGCCCTCATTAAGGTGAACAAAAGCCGTGACATCAAGCAGACCCGCGTGACTTTGAAAAACATTGCGTTGAAGCTGGAAGAATATGCCAGCGAGAATAATGGCATCTATCCCGTTGGCGAGGATGCCAGTAGTGCTATCCTCTACAATGCCCTTTCCGGCGATTACACGGGACAAGGGCAAGCTCCCACGGGTCCCATTTACTGGAAGGAACTGAACGACAAGAAAAATCCTTCTCTGGTCGGAACCTTGCAGGGAAAGAAGATCATTCTCGATGGTTTTGGACAGTCGTTTCGATATCGTGCGGCGCTGGATAAGAATGGAAATTTAGTGGAAGAAGTCAAAAACGATGGCGACTTCGACCTCTGGTCCGTCGGGCCGGATGGGGAACCTACAGACTTAAACGTTAGCGGGCACCTGGATAACGAACAAACCAAGGATGATATCTGGCGCTAAACGGCCTTCGGATTTCACCCAATCATAACACTCATTGACAGGCGGAAGAGTTCAATCTTCCGCCTGTTCTACTCAAAATATACATGTCCGAAGAGACACCACCAGCTAAGAAGGCTGCACGGAAAGCCGTGCGGAAAAAGAGCGCATCCAAGCGCGCGCCTCGCAAGAGTGCAAAATCAGAATCATTAACCGGCGACGGGCAACTCCCGCTCGACGAGCCCCTTCCGGATAACGAAGCGCCTAAGGAAGAGGCCGCGCCTAAGTCGGAAGAGGAGAAACCAACCCAAAAAAGAGGTCGGGAGCCCAAATCAGGCGTCCGTGATGCCCGAAGAGAGACTGCTGACGAGCCCATTTCTGATGAGGTGAGTGAAAAACTTGTTCCCGACGAGGGCGCGGGTGAAGAGCCACAGAAAAAGGAAAGAGGGAGGGAGCCCCAAAGAGATCGGGATCAACCGAGAGATCGGGATCAGCAAAGAGATCAAAATCGCTCCGAACAGAACGACCGTCGTGGTCGCGGACGTGGACGTGGACGTGGACCTGATCCGGGTCGGGAACGCAATGAGAAACGTGAACCCAAGCCCCGTGTGAAGGTTGATTCCAAGACTCTCGCCAAGAAAGCCTGGAAGATTTTCGAGTCCGAAGTGACCGAGGAAGGTCTGGCCCTTCTTGATGACAATGGGCTTCGTGACTATGCCCGCAGCAGCTTCAACGCAGCCCGTATCTTTCTTGAGGAAAAGTCCCGGGTTGTTGGTCGTCAGGATCAGGAAAAGAAGGCCCGGAAAAAGGAGAAAAGAGACGACGATTAATCCCCGGTCGGAAATAGGGGAGCTACGGTCTTAATCAAAATCGTGCTTTAAGGTTTTTACAAATTCCTCGGCGGAGAATCTTCCGCCGAAGGAGTTTTGTGAGGCAGCCTGATCCGGGTCCCGGGGTAAGAAATCCCATCTACCTGCAGCGTCGGATGGCATCTGCCAGCGCCTCTTTATGGTCGGGCCAGGTTGGAACGAATTCCTGGGCAAGGAATCCGTCGAAGCCGGTGTCCCTGATCGTCTTGATGATGGCGGGGTAGTAGAGCTCTTGAGTTTCGTCGGGTTCGTTGCGCCCCGGGCATCCGGCGGTGTGATAGTGACCGATGTGGGGTGCTGCCCTTCGAATGGTTGCCATAACATTGCCTTCCATGACCTGCATGTGGTAAATGTCGTAGAGCAGCTTGAAACGAGAGGACCCAAGCTTTTCGCACAAGGCGATCCCCCAATCGGTATGATCACATTGGTAGTCGGGGTGATCCACTTTTGAATTGAGAAGCTCCATGATCAAGGTGACATCGTGCTTTTCGGCTAGAGTAAGAAGAGGGGCCAGCCCGGCAGCGCAATTTTCGATTCCCTGGCGGTTACTCAACCCTTCACGATTTCCAGAGAAGGTAATGACGTTTGGAATGCCTGCCTCCGCTGCTTTCGGAATGAGCTCTTCGTAGATTTTCCAGAGAGTCGGGTGGTGATCAGGATTGTTAAAGGCCCGTTCAATACAGCCGAGACCACTTTCGTGTTCCGGGGCAGCCGTGACCGGACAGGTCAGGCCAAAATCTGTGATCTCCGAGACCTCGTGGGGGTGTAAAAGGTCGATGGCGTCAATACCCAACTCCTGACACCACTCCGCAAGAACGGGCAATGGAGTTTCATCAAAACACCACCGGCAGACTGAATGCTTTAAGCTCATTTTCAAAAACTGACTTAGGATGGTTCCGGGGTAAAGGCCCGCGTCTCGAAGCGCATGAGGGCGGGAATAAAGGTTAACGGCACGTTTCCAGTGGGGCCGTTTCGGTTCTTTGCGAGAACGAGTTCGGCTTCGCCGTCGTCTTCGTCGCGTTCCTCCTGATTATCCACATAGTAAACCTTGCGATACAAGAGCCCCACCATGTCGGCATCCTGCTCGATTGATCCGGATTCACGAAGGTCTGACATACGCGGCACTCCGAGCGAGGACCCCGTGCGACCTTCCGGCCCCCGGTTGAGCTGGGCGAGGACAATGACGGGAACATTGAGTTCTTTGGCGAGCGCCTTAAGTCCGCCGGAGATTTCCGCGATTTCACGTTCCCGGGAGTTTGTGGCCTGCCTTGAAGTTGATTTCATCAACTGAAGGTAATCGATCGCGATGCAACTGATCCCTTCGTCGCGATGCTTTCGACGGGCTTTCGCCCGGAGATCGTTGATGGAGATACCGGCGGTATCATCGATGAAGAGTTTCGAAGCTGAAACTTCGGCCGAGGCTTGCTTGATTCGTTCCAAATCTCCTTTGTTGGGTTGATACCCCTTTGTGAGTTTTTGGAACTCAAAACGTGCCCGGGAAAAAACGAGGCGTTGCACGATTTGGACCGTGGACATCTCACATGAAAAAACCATGGCCGGTTTTGCTGAAGTCACCGTGATGTGCTCCACGATGTTCATCATAAATGAGGTCTTACCCATGGAGGGACGGGCTGCAATGACGAACATATCGGGGGCTTTGAGACCGTTGATCATCTTATCGAGTTCGGAGTATCCCGTCGTCATCCCCGTAATGCCACGGTCGCCCGCAAGAAATTCTTGAAGATAAACCATGACCTCGGCGACCGCGGTTTTGACGTCCATTTCGACGGTGGTCTCGCTGGCTTCCCGGATTTCGAGAACCTTCTGTTCAACGCTATCCAGGAATTCCTGAACATCCTCGGGATCATCGTAAGCGGTAGTGATCGACGCGGTACACGATTTGATGATGTTCCGGAGGATATACTTCTCCTTTACGATTGCGAGGTGTGAGTTGAAGTGGGCTGCGGTAGGCGCGTAGGTGTATATTTCTCCCACTGCCGAAGGGCCACCGATGGTGTTGAGAAGGTCCCGATCCATCAGGTATTGGGTGAACGCGACCAGTTCGACGGTCTTCCCGGCTTCAAAATGTTCGACCAGAACATGGAAGAGTTTTCCATGCGAGGGGACATAGAAGTGAGCCGGGGTGAGTTGGCCTTCGATGGCCCGCCCGATGTATTCCTCCGGATCCTGAAGCATGGAACTCAGAACACTTTTTTCCGGACCGATGGCGTGGGGGGGAGGTGTCAGTTCATCCCGTTCAGCCTTTTTGCCATCTTGTAATTTGGGCCCGTCCTTTCTCTCGAAAGGAGGTTTGTCGTCGACATTCGCCATGGGGGGGAGAATGAGCCTAAAAGAAGGAAGTTGGCAATCTTGGCAACTTGTGAATTTCTTTTTGGCTCGGAGTTATTGGGAGCTGGGGCGAATTTTCTCCTGATTGATAAGAGCTTTGGCTTCTCCGAGAAGAAAGAGAGATCCCGTGAGGAGGGTGGGGAGGGCTTTGGTCGCGGTAAGAGCGGAGGGGAGGTTGGGATGATTGATCGAGGGCAGATCAACCCGGTGTGCTTCGGGTGGGAGGCCCCGCGGGGATTTGACCGGGACGAAATGAAATTCCTCCGCGATTTCCGAGAGGATTTCGAGAACTTCGGAGGTGGCCTTGTCCTCGACTGCTCCAAATATGATGGCGGGTTTTATATCGGGGAATTCCACCCTCCATGTTTTCACGAGAGCGTTTGCGGCATGGGGATTGTGCGCCGCGTCAAGAATGAGGGCATCATCGATCCGCTCGAAACGGCCGGGCCAGCGGACATGCCGGAGAGAATGTTGGACGACATCAAAGGTAAGATAATACCCGGCTGCCACCATCGCTTCGCACGCCAGCGCGGCGTTTTCTTGTTGGTGGACGCCTGCAAGTGACAGCGAGTAACCGAGAAGCGGAGCGTTCACGAACTCAAGTGGAGCTTGGGTTTGGTTGGCGATTTGGCGGATCGCTTTTTCGGCTTCGGGTTGCTGACGAGCTGAAAGGAAGGGTTTTCCCCGCACGGCAATGGCAGCTTTTTCACGAGCGATTTCATCGAGGGTCGAGCCAAGCCACTGGGTATGGTCGAGAGAGATTGGAGTGAGGACGCAAACGTCGGCCGGAACGGCAGTCGTGGCATCAAGTCGCCCTCCCATACCGGTTTCGAGGACAATGAGATCGCAATCGCTTTCTCTGAAATGTCTCATCGCCAGTGCGAGGGTGAGTTCGAAGAAGGTGGGATGGTCCTCCCAATCTGCGACGAGTTCACGAAGTTCTGTTAAGAGGGTGGCTGTTTTTTCTTCGGTGATCTCCAGTCCATTGACCCGAACCCGCTCGCGGTAGTCAATAAGATGAGGCGAGGTGAAAAGCCCTGACCGAAGGGCCAGGCCCTGACCGAGCGCATCGATCATGGCGCAGGTGGAGCCCTTGCCGTTTGTGCCGGCGACATGGATGACCTTTGTCCGATGAGACGGAAAGGCAAGGAATTCACGAAGAAGACGGGTGGGCCCCTCCAGTCCCAGTTTGATTCCAAACAGTTGGGTGGAGTAGAGCCAGTCGAGGGCTTCACGATAGTTCACGGTATCACGATGATGATTAGGCCCGATCCTGCCAAGGACCTGTGATTGCGAAAGTCAGACCCTCTCCCTGCAAGTTAACAAAGAGAACCGTGCCATCAAGGAGAGAGACAGGAACGGCAGACTCAGTGGCACCGGAAGCGGAGAGAAACGTTCGTCTTTGCATTTTTACAACTTTTCCCTGGTTCCCGGACTTGGCAAGCAAACTCTATCCCCGGACAAGCGTTAGGATTGCCACCTTGGAGACTTTTGCCTCCCGCTTGAGAACCCGGGTGCATTCATGTGCTGTTGCGCCGGTGGTGAAAACATCGTCGATGAGAATGGCGTTGGTCCCCCGAAGTCGCTCCAGGTGGGCTTTTTTGACATGAAAGGCTCCCCGCAGGTTTGAGAGACGTTGTTTACGATTGAGCTTGGTTTGGGTTTGAGTCGAGCGGTTTCGTTTCAAGGCATTGGCCAATGGGTTTCCGCTGGCTTTGGAGAGTTCACGGGCGAGTTCAAAAGCCTGGTTCCCCTGCCTCCATTGCTGCCTCCTCCAGTGAAGCGGGACTGGTATCAACAGGGCATCGTTTCCCAGATCGCGAAATCGGGGATCTTCTTCCAACGTTTCCTGAAGAAACTCTGCGAGATCGCGAGCGAGAAAAAAGCGTCTACGGTACTTAAGACTGTGGACGAGATGAAAGGGGAGGGCCAGGCCCTTGAGTGAGGCACGGGCGAAATGGAAGTCGTGGGTGAGTCCGAGGCAGTTTTGACAACGAAAACCCTGCTCCAGATTTCCGTCGAAAGTTTCTCCACAGTTTTGGCAAAAAGGCTCTTTGATTCGGGGGAGAAGGTCGGCGCAGGATGAACAGATCGAACGACCGTGCTGCAAGGGCGTCTGACAAAGCTCGCAGAGAGGCGGGTAGATAAAGTCCAGAAAGCGGGCGATCATTCCGACAGTTCTTGTTCTTGGGGCGTTTTGGGGCCGATGATCCGGAGGTAAACGGCCACCACGATCCCTGTCATCACGAGCACTCCAATCGGGATCAGGCCTTCAGTCATGCCCTCTCCCATATAAAGATCGAAATCTTTGGGGAAGTCGGGACGTCGCTCGACCGTTTGAGCGAAAATTCTCATGGAGAAAACCCAGCCGGCATGCAAGCCGACAGGTAGCCAAAGTGACGCGGTGGCATAACGAGATCCGCCTAAAATAATTCCCATCAAAAGAAGCGCAACGAAGCTGTGAATCATGGTGTCTGGTTGCAGAAATTTCCGACCGATCAACGCCAGCATTTCAAATCCGGCCGATGCGGACCGGGGGTCGGCGATGAAAGCGTCGGGAGGAGGGGTTAGAAAATGCGCGGAAGCAAAGATCACCGAAAGAAAAACAATGGCAAACCACGGGCGGAATGCCCTAAGGAAAATCCCGAGCAAGGCTCCCCGGAAGAAGATCTCTTCCAGTAAAGACACTCCGGTGGCCGGTCCAATCGCCTCTCCCATTGATCTCCCCAATTGAGCCCGGGTGGCGTCCTTGTCCCATTCAAACCAATTGAGTTTGAAAAGAAACCAGGTCATCATGACAAAGAATCCGTTGGTGATCAGGAATCCCGCCAGAGTTTGGAGGATCCCCCGGCGAACTTTCAGCAAAGGTTGGCCCATTTCGGTGGGGATGGTGTTTGGGGCGAGGCCAACCGACCATGGATGGCCCTCCCTTTTTCGAGGGTGTCGGCGCAAATCCAGCGAATAAAAGAAGGGAACAAGGAAAACGAGAGCCGAAATGAGGAGTGAACGTTTGAAATAGGAATCGAAGTCCGCTTTTTCAGCTTTCTCAGCGAGCCAGTTCACCTCATCTGCGGTGTCCCTGTTCAGAGCTACATTGGCAAAGCCCTTTCCGATCTCGTAGAGATAGGGGCTGATGACTGCGGCGAGCCCAAGCGAAGCCGCCACATAAAGGAGAACCTTCAGAACATCGGCAAGGGGAGCAATTCGCACAGGGGGACCTTAACGCTAACCTTTTGCGCTTTGGAAACCCCGAATCCGGAAATTCAAAGTTTGATTTTCCCCGTATCAGGAAAAGAATCGCGCGATGACCAAGCACCAATGGCGTGAGCAGGATGGCGAAGAGACCCGCTTCTGGAGGGCCAACTATCACGGTGGACGCTTTGAGCTCTATACCAAAGCCAAAGAGGAAGACCGATGGGAGAAGCTCGATCCGCCTAAAACCGAGGATTGGGAGGCCCTGCGTGAAATCTTATGGCGTAAATATCAGCGTAAGAGATGTGCATGGAATCTCATCGCCAAGGTCGATAAAATCCTCGGAAAAAAGAATGACGGCTCAGAGCGATAAATGGGTCTCCGCTGATCGTGCCCATTCCTGGCATCCGTTTACCGATCAGGAACTTTGGGAAGCTGAGGAACCGGTTGTGATCCGGCAAGGCGAAGGAACCTGGCTCATCGACACCGGGGGACGGCGTTATCTCGATGCGAATTCAAGTATCTGGACGAATATTCACGGGCATTGTCACCCGGCGATCGTCAAGGCGATCCAACAACAGGCAGCGACCTTGTGCCATAGTTCCTTTCTTGGGCTGGCCAACGACAAGGCCAGTGAATTGGCGGAGAAGCTTTGTGGCTTTTTTCCAGATCGATTGACGCGCTGTTTCTTTTCGGACGACGGCTCCACTGCGCTTGAGGTGGCTTTCAAAATGTCCCTTCAGTGGAGGCAGCAGAACGGGCATCCGGAAAGGACCGGAATCATCGCCTTCGAAAACGCCTATCATGGAGACACCCTCGGAGCGGCCTCCGTGGGAGGGGTTTCGCGCTTCATCAAAGGGTATGGTGAATCCGGTTTGCAGGTCTATCGCGTTGGAAGCCTGGACGAGCTTCAGACCCTCCCGCAAGTGGTCTTGCAAACCGCTTCCGCCATCGTGATCGAACCGATCATACAGGGCGTGAATCAAATGCGTCTCTGGCCGCCCGGGATGCTTGCGGGGCTCAGATCGTGGTCATCCCGGAATGAGATCCATCTCGTCCTCGATGAGGTCATGACCGGATTTGGTCGCACTGGTGAGATGTTTGCCTGTCAAAAGGAAGAGGTCATTCCCGATTTTCTCTGCCTCGCAAAGGGGCTGACCGGCGGGACAATGCCTCTCGCTGCGACCCTCACCACCGATGAAATTTACGAAGGGTTCAAAGGTCCCGATCGCACCTTTTATTACGGCCACAGCTATACCGGAAACGCCCTTGGTTGTGCCGCGGCACTCGCTAGTCTGGCACTTTTTGACACCGAAGATACCCTGGCGAACGTCGAGAGGAAGGGAGAGTTCCTCGAATCCTCCCTCCGGAACCTCCCGGGAGTCCTGGGGATCCGGCGGGTCGGTCTCGTGCTTGGTTTCGATATCGAAGGTTGCGGGCAGACTTTTTGCCAACAGTTACGAGAGAGGGGAGTTCTCACCCGCCCCATTCTTAATACCATTGTGCTTATGCCTCCTCTCAGCATCAATGAGGAGGAACTGGGCTTTCTGATCGATGCCGTGGCTTCGGTTTTGAAAAGTTAAGAGATTCTTCTAGGCCAGAAGGTTTTCCGTGTGGTGGGGCAATCCGAAGTAACTCCTGGCATTGTGGTAGCAGATGTTGCCGACCAGATTACTCATGAGCCGCTCGTCGTTCGGGAGCTTTCCGTCTTCGACATCCTGTCCGATGGTGTTGCAGAGAAGGCGTCGGAAATACTCGTGACGCGGGAAGGAAAGGAAGGACCGGGAATCTGTGAGCATCCCAACAAAATGCGATAAAAGTCCGATCGATGAGAGGGTGTTGATCTGGTCCTCCATTCCTTGCAGGGTATCGTTGAACCACCATCCCGAGCCAAACTGGACTTTGCCACGTATCGGGGCTTCCTGAAAGGAGCCGCAGGCTGCCGCGAGAACGGCATTGTCCCGTGGGTTGAGGTTATAGATAATGGTCTTCGGAAGCTTGTTGATCTCGGAGAGCGAATCGAGAAATGAGATGACTGATTCTCCCTGGGGCCAGTCGCCGATGGTGTCGAAGCCCGAGTCGGGTCCGAGTTGTTCGAAAAGACGGGTGTTCGGGTTTCTCCTTGGTCCAAGGTGAAGCTGCATCGTCCAATTCTTTTCAGCGACCCACTGTCCGACATGATACATGATGAGGGCTCCGAATTGGTCGGTTTCTTCGGGGTTGGCGGCTTGACCATCGCGGGCGTGGGCAAGAATCCGGTCGGCCTCACTTTCGTGGCAGGGGTTGGCCAGCGCGTATCGCATGCCGTGATCGGTCATGCGACAGCCTCTTTCATGGAAGTATTCCTGCCGCGCTTTGAGTGCCCCGAGAAGATCGGAGAAGGTTTCAATTTGATCACCCAATTGGTCGAGCCAGGCATTGAGAAGGTCCGGCCGGTCTACGAAGAAGGCTTTGTCCGGACGGAAGGTGGGATAGGTTCGAGTGGGGCAGCTTGAATCATTGACTGTCTCGTGATGGGAGAGGGTATCGGTGGGATCGTCGGTGGTGCCGACCGCATCAACCCGGAATTTTCGAAGGAGACCCTGTGCCGAAAAATCGGGCTCGGAAAGTCGCTCGTTGCACCTCTCCCAGATTTCATCGGCAGTCTCCGGACTGAGCAGGGTATCGATTCCGAAGCACCTGCGGAGCTCAAGATGCGTCCAGTCGTAAAGGGGATTGCGCAGGGAATTCGGGATGGTCTCGGCGTAGGCTTCGAATTTCTCTCTGGGGGCGGCATCACCGGTGATGTGTGATTCCGGAATTCCGTTGGCCCGCATGGCCCGCCATTTGTAGTGATCGTGTCCAAGCCAGAGATCGGTGATGTTTTCCCATCGCTTATCGTTGGCGACCTCATCGGGCGGGAGATGAGTGTGGTAATCTATAATTGGCAGATCCTTCGCCGTGTCGTGGAAAAGTTTTTTGGCCGTCTCGGAGAAGAGAAGGAAGTCGTCGTCAAGGTATGTTCTAGCCACAGCCAAATGTTAAGGCAGTGGAGGGTCGGAGGCAAAGGGAGAATTGCGTTCCGGCCGCTCTTGAAGCCGGAAACTTAAAGGCCGAGTTTAGTCTCCAGTGCGGCGTCTCCGGCCCCTCCCTTGCGAAGATAGTCGGTGTAATACTTCTTGGCTTCCGTCTTTTGCTTCTTGCCAAGGTTGATGAGCGAGAGGTTGTAGTAGGGCTCTTTGATCCCGGGGTCCTGGGCGATGGCTTCCTTAAGATGAAATTCAGCATCGCTTAGATTGTTGGTCTTGGCCGCGATGTTCCCCAAAAGGACATGGGCTTTTGGGTTCTCGGAAGCGAGGGAAAGGGAGCGTCTGATTTCATCGGCGGCATCGTCGTAAAGCCCCTGGCGATAGAGGGCATCGCCCAGCATGAAGTGGGCGAAAGGGATCTTCCGGTCTCCGGCCACCAGAATGGATTGTTTGAATTCCTGGGAAGCGGAAACCGGATCCTGAAGACGAAGTTGGACAATGCCCAGATTGATCATCGCTTCCCATGCTCCCGGGTCCTCGTCGACAATGAGTTGGAGATTTCCGCGGGCGGCCTGAAAATCGCCCTTCGCGAAGAGCCGCCGTGACAGTTGATTGAGGTCTTGCTTGAACCCGCGAAGACGGGTTTGGCCTTCGAGGTATTCTTCACGGGTCGGTCGGATGTTGCTGGTGATATTGGGGTTTGCGGTTGTGCGCTCCAGAAGCTCCATCTCGGGAATGGTGAGTTCCATTTTTTTATCTCCGTTGATTCGGGCCATGGCGTCCTTCCAGGTTTCATCGTTCTCACCCATCCGCTCGCCCTGCTCGAGCAAAAGCTTGGCCGCACCTTGCTGGGCCGCGACTTTGGCTCTGAGCTTGTCAATGACTCCCCGGAGCATGGAGACCTCTTCCATGCCTCGTTGATTGAGTTCGCCCCCATTGAGCTGGGCGAGAAGATCTTCCTCGGCCTGCTTCAGGCGCTTTTCGAGGCGCTTCATGCGGAGATTGCTCTGGGTGTTGGCTTTTTGAAGATTCTGAATCTTGGCCTTGGCCACGACGAGCGCTTGCTTCGCAAAAAGTATTTTCTCCTTGGAGGAATTGGCATCTTTCTGAACCGAATCGAGGTTTGCGGTTGCTTCGTTGAGCTCCTTGCTGAGGGTGACGTTTTGCGTGATCAATTGCTGGATGCGATCACCTTCGTTCATTTTCAGGGAAGCTCTCAATAGATCCCGCTCTTCGATGAGGTCATCACGCTCCTGTCGCAACTCTGCAACCATCGATTCGGATTGGTCAAGTTGAGCGCGGAGATCTTTGGCGGTTTTGTTGGCCTCGGCGATCGAGGCGTCTTTCTCCTTGAGCGTGGCCTTCAATAAATCGATCTGTTCTTGCTGCCCTTCAACGACGCGACCGTTAATTATCGTCTGTTTCTCAATGACACCACGAAGACGTTTTTCTTCAATTTTCGCTGCAGCGAGCCGTTGCAGTGTTAGCGCTTGCGCAGCAACAGCCTTGTCACGCGCATGGGACATGGCGTCACGCTCCCGGCGAAGTTGATCGATCTGTTGATTGAGTTCACGAACCTGGTCCCGAAGGGGAAGGGCTGCGGTGCGGGAGATGTCTTTCTCAAGATCTTCGATTTGTTTCCGGAGTCGCGCGCTGTCGGAATCCCGTTGATTCGGACGTCTTGCAAGTTCCTGCTTCAGGCGGGTGATGGCCTTTTGCAGGTCTTGGATCTTTCGTGAACTGGCTCCACCGGGGTCGATTTCGCCAGGGACAACCAAACGCGGTTTGGTTTCGCCTGGAATCTCGAGAAGGGGAGTGGAATTTGAATCCTGACGCTCCTTCTGTTGCGCCAATGCTTTTTCATGGATGATTTCCATGGCCTTGGTGGTCGATTCACTCCTGAATTTGAGGTTTTCTTTTCGAAAGTCGGGACTGGCGACCTTGATGATGTCGAAAAACGACCGAGCTTTGCGATACTTGCTGAAGGCTCCAACGAAGTCTTCTTTTTTCTCCCGTTCTTCGCCTTCTTTGACAAGACTCCAAGCTTGGTAGTAGAGTTCGGCCGGGTCGAGTCGGGCGAGCTCTTCCGGTGTTTGAGCCCACGATGTTAGCGTGAGCAGGGCTGCCAAAGCGAGCCCGGTGAGATGACGTAGGTGTGTCATGGGACCGGGAACCTAGCAAAGGGGACGAGCTCGGAAAAGGGTGGAATTGGGGCGGACGGATAGGATTTTAGGTATTCTATGATCATGGTGTTGACACCGGTCGGCGGGGACATTAGGAATTCGGTCGAGGGCGGAGTAGCCAAGTGGTAAGGCGCGGGTTTGCAAAACCTGTATTCGCGAGTTCGATTCTCGCCTCCGCCTCCAAGCTTTCGGGCCGAATCCTCTTAAGTATAAGGGATTCGGCCCTTTTTATTTCTTTAATTGTCGCCGGACAGAAAATCAAGGTGAGCGATTTCATCGCCTATGTCCGCAAGGCCTTTCAGTTGACACCTTAATATCGCGCTGTTTGCGTTCTATCGGATGGGTGAGGCCGACTCCTCCCTGATTTGATTAATTTGCTGCTTAATCAAGTCGGGCGACACCTGTAATAAACTGAGGACTTGATCGGTGATTAATAAACGAGTTTCCAACATTTCCGGAACCACGTGACTGGCTCCAAGGGATACCAGTTCCTCAAGATGCCCCTCTTCATGGCAACGAAGAATAACAGGGGTTTCCCATTCGCTGTTTCTGATCCGTTTCAAGGTGTGTAACGCCAAATCGTGAAACCTGAATGTCAATATTGCAAGACGGGCCGAATCAATATGGCAGCTCTTTAGAACGTCGGTATGATTGCAGTCTCCATAGACGATGTTGACGCCGTTTCTCCGAAAGGCCTTTACCCTGCTCGGATCGCTCTCAATGGCAACATAGGGAATCCCGTTTTTGTCGAGAACCGAAGCGATCGTTTGCCCGACTCTCCCAAAACCTCCGATGATCACGTGATCACTCTCGTGCATTTTGATCTGAGGTTGATCATTTCCGGTGGTGCTCTCTCTACCGGTCATTGGTAATAGCGGGAGCAGCCAATCGGTGACCATTTCATTCTTTCGTATGAGGACTGCGCTGGCAGCCATGGACAGGAGGGCGAGAATGATCACGAAGGACGCCTGTTCCTCGGGAACGATGCCGCTTTTGTTAGACAATGCCAATAGAGCCAGGCCAAATTCCCCGGCCTGTGACAGGGTGATTCCGGTGCGAAGTGCGTTTCGCTTTGTGTCACCCATGATGTTGACGACCACTGCAACGATTCCCATTTTAAGGGCGATAAGAGCAAAGGTGAAGAACAGCAGTCTCGGCCAATATTCAACGAGCAACTCGATCTCGATACTCATTCCCATCGTGACAAAGAATAATCCCAGCAGGATGTCTTTGAATGGCCGCAAATCGATCTCAATTTGATGTTTAAAGTCACTTTCCCCCAACATCATTCCGATAATGAAGCCGCCCAGAGTCATGGAGAGATGGAGTTCATGGGTCAGCCAGGCTGCCATCATTCCGATCACCAAAGTGCCCAGAACAAATACTTCCTGGGATCTCGTTTTACTTATTTCTCCGTAGACAAATGGCAGGATCCAATGCCCCACACTCATTAGAATAGCCAGAAGAAGCGCTCCTCTCCACAAAGCCGACAGCAGACTGTCCCCGAGGCTGGTTTCCTGCGCTGCGGCGAGAACAGGAACGAGGATTAGGAATACCAAAGCGATCAGATCCTGGAAGAGCAATACTCCGATTGAAAGCTGGGCATATCGTTTGTTCATTTGCCGGTGCTCTCCCAACTCCCGCGTCACGATGGCAGTTGAGGATAGGGCAAGAGCACCCGCGATAATGATGGATGCCTCCAAGGAGCAACCCCAGAGATAGACCGCGCCAGCGAAGACGAGAACACAGGCCGCAACCTGGGAAAAGCCGAGGCCAAAAACAATTTTCCGGATCTGGATTAAGCGGCTGAGGGAGAACTCCAGGCCCAGTGCAAATAAGAGGAAAACGACTCCAAATTCTGCCAGAAAGGAAAAGTGTTCAGGGTCTTCGACCAGTCCTATTGCGTGCGGGCCTATGATCGCACCTGCAATCATATAGGCGACGATCGTGGGAAGCTTCAGACGACCAAAGAGAAGGCATGCCAGTAACGACGCTCCCAAAATCACCAACAATTCTTCAAAGAAATTAGTCAAAACGAATTGAAAATCTGAGTGGAAATCCGGAACTTACCATTTTTTACGACATTTTTGGAGCGGGAACGATTCAAGCATCTCCAGCTGGAACAGAATGGCTAACCCATTCCCTGCGTGCCTGCAACGTCATGTAGCGCTCAAAAAGGAGTGGAGTGGCTTAAAGTTTTGGGTCGAAAATTCTTCGGTCACCAAAGCAGGCAAAAGCAAAACCAGGAAGATCAAAATGAGGACCTTTTCCACCGCAGCCAATGAGGGGCACTTTAGCAGAGAGGATGTCTAAAAAATTGGAAGCTCGCCGAGATTGCTAAAAAATTCTGCCGGGCCTGAATGCCTCCGCGGTAAAGGAGCTCGGAACGGTCTTATCTGAGCACGATTTAGGTTGGGGGGTAGTGAAAATCTGCAGGCTTGATCGTGAGAGCCGGGCATGGCGTGTCGTTCACGAGATCTTGCGCTGTGGTCCCTAAAAGCGGAGATTTAAAATCTGTATTCGCGAGTTCGATTCTAGCCTCCGCCTCCACGTTTTCCAAAAACCTTGTTGAGAGAAATCCCGCACGGGTTTTTTGTGGGGAGGTGACTTGTAAAAAAAAATGAAATTAGAGCTAAATTTTTCTTGATGAAGGGAGGGGGAGCAGACAGATTCCGCCCGCACCGAAAGGTCAATTCCGGCGTAGCTCAGCGGTAGAGCGGGTGACTGTTAATCACTAGGTCCTTGGTTCGATCCCAAGCGCCGGAGCCAT
>CALFSW010000038.1 GCA_937916505.1 uncultured Verrucomicrobiales bacterium
GCGAAACGCCCCCCCGCCAGCCGTAACTCACTGATACTCAACGAGTTACGGCGAATCCGTCTTTAGCATTTTTTTCTTTCCGCGTCAAGCGAAAAGTTTTTTTCTTTTTTTCTTGCCTAACGGAAAAGCCTCACGGTTTCCCGTGAGGCTTAAGGTCTATATCAAGGAGCATTTTGCCGCGAGGAGTGAACTCTCCCTTACTTGCCCCCTCACGACGAAATTATAAAAGAGTTTTTACCATACCGCAAGCGGTTTTCAGTCGACCGTCAATCTTGGCGATACCGGAGACATGGAGAGAGCGATATTTGCTTGCCCCGCCGTCGTCTAGATCGCGAGCAAGAACAGTGAGGTAGCGACGGCCATCAATGGAGAAGCGATCATGTTCCACCGACTCTATAAAGAAACGCCGAACACCATCGGTCTTCACTGATGACCTGCTTGCGTTGAGGTAAGTGAGAACTCGCTTAGTAATCTTCTTTTTGAGATGACCTTTGGATATTTGAACTAGGTTGAGGGGGTGTTGAATATTCATAGTAGGTTACGGTGGAGATTATAAACAAAAAGGAGAAGAGGGGCAAGCTTTTTTTTTGGCGTTAAAAGTGATTTATTTTTCAGTGAAGAAAGGGAGGGGCGGCGCAGGAGGATCTTCTAACTTAGGACCGTCACAAAGGAAAGCGAAGATGAGGGAGATGAGAATTGTCATGGGAGTATGGTAATTGATTAGAGGTTAAGATACAAGATTAACCTTGGAATTCTTTTGCGAGGATTCCGGCAAATTTAAGGGTTTTGAAAACACCCTTTTTAAAGTTATCGAGGTCATGCACTTTCACCGTGACAGAATCATCATTCACTTTCTCGATTGCCATAATGGAAAAAGAACGAATCTCTCCTTCCATTGGAAGATATTGGAAAGGGCGATTGGCGAGTTGGGCGAGGCGGTCTTGGTTGCTCATGTGGAAAGTATAGCCCTAAACGCTGAAAAAGAAAAGATCTTTCTGTATTAAAAAGCGATTTATTTAAGGTGAGTTTTCAGGAAGGGATAGGCGGTGAGAATTTCACCAAGATTTCCGCTCACTTCGGAATATCCTTTGCTGCGAAGGAAGTCTGCATAGATCGCGCGATTCGCACGGGGAAGCGTATCAAGGTCGACTACGTCGGTCTTGAACTGTTCTTCTTTGAAAAGGATAGTGGTCATGTCGGCGGTGGTGGTGGTCTTGGTCATGGCAGGAGTATAATCTAAAACGGTGGAATTAGAAAGCTTTTTCTGATATTATTTTAGTAAATCGCCTCTTCTAATTTTTGGCAAAAAAGATCAGTGTCTTCCATGACAAGGTCGAGTTCTTCTTCCGATGCCTTGCGCCATGCGCCATCAAACTTTCGGATCATCGCGCTTGCTATGAAAGCATCACAGAAGTCGGGGGCATCGCTGTGATCGATGCCGTCGATCACGATATTTTCAATCTCGTAAACCTCGTCAATTATTTTTACCCTTGAGGATTTGTCACCGTAGTTATTTTTTTCCATGGGCAAAGTATATCACAGAACCGCAGAAACAAAAAGTTTTTTCTGCATGTTTTTTTTCTTTTTTTTCTTCCTTTTAAGCTTGACGTAGAGGGGGGGTATGATAGGGAGAGGATCGCTGTAAGTCATTGATACTCAACGAGTTACGGCTGGCGGGGGGCGGCTCCGCCGTAACTCGTTGATTGACAGTGAGTTAGGCGGAATTCGTCTGTAGCATTTTTCCCCTCGGTGTCAAGGAAAAGATTGTCTATTTTTCATGTCAACATAATTAACTCACAAATTTTCCGGATGATCCGTTCACCATAGAGGGCTGAGACTGTCAAGAGTAAACAAAAAAAGAATGTTAATTCTTTGATTTTCATGGTGGTTTATTTTAGAGCGATCAAAGCGGCGCAAACGAAAACCAGACAGCCCGCTAACGTGAGGATGAAAGAAAGAAGGATTGCGTCTTGCATAGGGCAAGGGGATTTTGAATTGAACGGATTCATAAAGTTAAGATAAGGCAAATGCCTTGAGAAGAGGGCGGATAATTTATTTTTCATTTTTGAGGTGGCGAGAGTTTGAAATCATTTCAAGGACAGTAGCGCGGGTGCGAGCGATAGCATTGTCAATGCCGCAGTCGCGGAGTTGGGCAGGCGAATTGATAAACTGATAAATCTCAATCACCCTTTCATCAGAAAGGGCGTCGACGCGCTTATCTATAATTTGAGCGCTAGAAAGTTTTGTGAAACGTGTTTGCGCTACGCTCTTGAGTATCTCGCGAATGATGGTGGTGGTCTTGGCCATGGCGGTATTGTAATCTGGAACCGTGTGATTAGAAAGCTTTTTCTGTATTAAAAAGCGATTTATTTTAGCAAGTGATTAGAAACGATATTGCCTAGAAGCAAAGTGCGCACTTTCAATTTATTGTCCTCAAGGTCGCGAAGTTCAGCGACGAGGTAATCTTTTTGAGTCTTTTTCGAAACGCCGACTTTTTCAACCTTAAGGATTTGAAAGTAACGCATAGCGTTTCCAGATTCAGGACAGTAGGAAATTGCCTTGCCTGTCAAAGATCCTGAAACTTGGGAGAGGGTGTGCTTGGTCATGGAAGAATTCTAGCAGGGTTTTGAATTAGCCGCAAGCTTTTCTTTGTGTGTTTTCGAAGAAAGTTTTTTTCGATAATCCTCTCAATTTTCTTGACAACACGACCCTCCCTATTACCTAAAAGTCAAGTTGCCTTAATAGATTCAGAGATCGGGGGGGGTGGATATCCTCAATTTCTCAATCTCAATTCTATCAACCACCCCCCCCAATACCAAAGCCGACCGGAAACGTAAAAAAAACCGGAAACGTTTTTTTGAAAAAAATAGCCGACCTTATATTATACGTTATGAAGTGTATATGCTGTAAAGAAAACAAGCCTAAGTTGACGTTTAAAATAGAACAAAAACAAACAAAATCCTAAACACCCCTATAATAGCTCTATGAAGCAAAAGAAAACCAATAAGCCGCGATTATAATGTGCGATAACAACCAAACAAAGAAATGCAGTAAATGCGGCGAAATAAAAACCCGCGAAAGCTTTGGTAAAGAGAAGAGAGTTAAAGAGGGCTTAAAGTCGCAGTGTAAAAAATGTGATGCGATTGCGTCATATCAATACTATCAAAAACGAGAAGGAGAAGATCCTGAATTCTTAAAACAAAGAAGAGAAACAAACGCTAAATGGAGAAAGAAAAATCCAAAAAAAATAGCAGAATATAGAAGAGTCTATAAGAAAAAGCGTTATCACAACGATTATTTATTCAGACTGAGGTGTAGGATTGGCTGCGCTATATTTAAATCATTCGGCAATGAAGGCTTCAAAAAAAATACAAGAACCCACAAAATCCTTGGCTGTTCTTATAAGGAATTCGCGGAGCATCTCCAATCGCAATTTCAAGAGGGCATGACGAGGGAGAATTACGGCGAATGGCATATCGATCATCGTTTGCCAGTCTCGGCGGGAAAAACAGAAGAAGAGATCGTCATGCTTAACCACTATACCAACCTCCAGCCATTGTGGGCAAAGGATAACTTAGAGAAGAAAGATAAACACTGCCCCGAAGAGCTTAAGGCTTATTTCGCAAAAAGAAGGACAGCTATGAAAGAACAAGTGTAATACTCATTATGGTTTATAGTAACTTACCTGTCTCCGTGGAAGCGACGGATCTGCTGCCCGATAGCGTCTCCGTGTCTTATTCAACTAATTCCAGCGTGAGGAGGAAGTTAGGTGGGGGTGTAGATGGTTTTGGATTTAATGCGGGGCTGGGGGTTGATATTTCTATCAATTTTCTCTTGGGACAAAACGGTGCTGACTTCTTACTGGATACTAACAATTTAACCGGGGCTCTTGCTTATAATGTTTCGGTGGGTAATAACACATTCTCTGATTGTTATTTGAATAGCTACGATATAACAGTAGTGCCTTTTCAGCCCGTGGTCGTTAAGGCTGATTTCACCAGTTATGACCCTGTGGAGCTAGTGCCGATTGCTCCGACTCCAAATCCACTCGATAATAATGATTCTTTTGTTTATTCCCATACAGGCGTATTAGTGGGTGACATCCCCTCTCTTTTGACTAATGCCACCTACAATAAGCGTTATTCCCGCACTCCCGTCTACACGTTGGGTTCGATACAGCCTGTGCGCCAATTAATTGACGAGGTCGAGGCAGAACTGACTGTTGAGTCAACAGGGATTGATTCTTTGATCAACTATAGTGGAAAAAAGATAACCGCCGACTTTGGCGTCACTCTTTCTGCCGACCATGACATCATTGTAGCTAGTGGATCGCACATCTTAGATCAGAGCTATGACATGCAGGGTGGTGGAGCTTTATCTACTACAATGCGCATTAGGGAAATAATTTTATAAGATTTCGTGTATAATAATATACATGGCTCGAAAAAAAGCTTCAAAAGAGAGGGAGCTACCACTGGATATGGTAGCTGGGTTTGAAAAGACGATTAACTTCAATAAGCGACCGTTTAAGTTTACTGCTAAGCAGAAGAAGTTTTTGGGGATAGTATTAGACCCTGAATCTAAGATTATTTTTGTTTCCGGTCCTGCGGGCAGTTCAAAAACGTATTGTTCCGTTTATGCTTTATTGCAGCTGATGCAGGAAGATCCTGAGAAGGATATCATTTATATTCGCAGTATTGCTGAGAGCGCTGAACGTGGGTTGGGTAGTTTGCCGGGGGATATTGCTGAGAAATTTGATCCATTTTTGATGCCATTGTATGACAAGGTTGAAGAGATTGTTGCACCGGGGGATGCTATTTTCTTGAAACAAAAAGAAAAGATATCAGCAGTGCCGATTAACTTCTTGCGTGGTGCGAGTTGGAGCAACAAACTAATCTTTGCTGATGAGGCGCAGAACTTCACACTTAAAGAACTCACTACGCTCATTACTCGTATTGGTGAAGACACTAAAATTATCATTGGCGGCGATTTCATGCAGAGCGACATCAATGGAAAGAGTGGTTTTCTCCCAATGTTCGAAAAATTCGATGATGACATTGCTGAAGAGATGGGAATTCATTCATTTAGATTTAATGAGTCAGATATTGTCAGAAGTAAGATTTTAAAGTTCATAATTCAGAGGCTAGAGGGTAAGAAGTAAACAGGGTGTTGAAATTTATACTCTTTTTTATTATAATAACACAATGAATCATACTTTTTGTTTCAATTGCGGAAGTAAGTTGGCCTATAACTTATCCAAACCTAACTTCTGCACAAACTGCGGCAATTCCCTCATAGAGGGGGGCGTAAAAGCACCTGCGGTTGTGCGAGCAACCAATACTGTCGCAAAAAGCTCCTCTATCTCAGATGATGAGACAGATGCTGAATTTGTTCCACAGCTTAACGGCTTGGAAGTTGAAACAGAGCAATATGGTAGTTCATTTACCCTTGGCTCTTTAGCTGGGGAAAAAACTCCTCCTAAGTTTAAAGGTAAGCAATCTTACAATTTAGATGAATTCACAGGTTAATGTCAGATAAAAAAATATATGAAGATCATGCAGAAGACATTGACGCAGCCATCAAAAGGCAAAGATCCAGATGGCGGTTAGACGCTGTTAAGTGGTTTGACTTCGATGACGTATCTCAGGTTATCAAATCTCACGTAGCAGTCAAATGGGACATGTGGGATCAAGAGCGTCCTATTGGGCCTTGGTTAAATCGGGTCATTACTAACAAGATTTGGAATTTAATTAGGAATCATTATGGATCTTATGTTAAGCCTTGTGTTTATTGCGAGTATGCCAGAGACAATAACTGTTTGTTCACATCTACTGGTTCTCAAGACGCTTCTTGCTCCGAGTATGCTAAGTGGTCTAAGAAAAAGAAATACGGGCTAGAGTTGAGAACAGCAGCCTCTCTGGAGGATTGTCAGATTCAGATTGGTAATCAGGTAGACAATCATTTTGATTATGATTATTATTTTGACAGACTCAACGAACTAATGAGGGTTCAGTTATCCGAGAAGAACTACATTGCTTATCAGATGATCTTTTTTGAAAAGTCAACAGAAGAGGATGTCGCTTTATTTATGGGTTACAAGATTAGTGAGACTAATGCTAAACTCGGATACCGCCAAGTGAAAAACTTAAAGCGCAAATTTCATGAGATAGCCTCGAAACTCTTAAAAAAGGAAGATATTTTTACCAATGACTCTTACAAGTAAACAGAAGGAGTTCTTATTAGAGAATTCAAAGAAAATCCTAGACCTCAACCTTTTAACTCAAAAGTGTTTTGAGAATGAGAAGCTAGACGGTAGATCCAAAGAGGGTAGGGCTGTTCGAAAGTTCCTTGCCAATAATGCTATCGAATACAAGACTACTCAGCACGTTTATGCTGAAAAAGTCGAGTTCACTGATCAGCAAAAGGAATTTATCATGCAGCAGGCGATCACAGGAGCTTCATCATTAGAGATCGCCCGTCTTGTGTTTCCCAAAGCGACCATTAAACCTCTCAGTAAGGAACAGCGAGCTGTTTTAGCTCATATTCAGAAGACGAACCCTGATTATCTCCCTTCACAAGACGGCGGGGCCGTGAACGATTATAATGGCCCGAAAAGCTCAGGCAGAATTGTTAAAAAGATTAACGATTCAACAGGAATGGAACTCGATGAGTCAAAATTGAATCGTCAAAAGCAAATTTGTGTCGAGAGGCTCCGCATTCACTTGAATAATAGTCGCTTCTTAAAGATCATCAATAATTATCTAAATAAGCAAGACCGCGAATTGTTTGAACAAGAATTTATCCGCCTAACTTGGGACAAGCCCGACCTAAGTGCTGACGAAGTCAACTTGTATCTAAATGCATGTAAAGAAGTGATCAACCTTGAGGTGATTTCCGCGCACATGAACAAATTGAACGATATGCTCGACCTTGCTGATGATCAAACAGATATGACCGTCCGGTTGTCCGAGATTATCAGGACGAAATCCCAAGAATACCACCAGTGCGAGACTCGGATTGAGAATCTGACTAAAAAGCTTCAAGGCGACCGCGCCGAACGCATGAAAAAGAATCACAAAGAAAACGCCTCGTTTCTTGCTGTGGTTCAAATGTTCCAAGAGGAGGAAGAGCGCAAGAATATGCTCAAGATGGTCGAGATGCAAAAGAAGATCGTTAAGAAGGAGGCTGAGAGGATGGAGGGTATGGCAGAATGGAAGGCGAGAATTTTAGGAATCAGTCAAGACGATGCAATTTAAATGTAAAGAGTGTAATGAGGACTTTTCGAATAAAAGGAGCCTTCATACCCATATCAAGAAGCACAAGCTGCTTTTAGGCGACTATTACGTGAAGCATTTTCCGCGTTTTGACAAGTTGACCGGAGATCCTATTGGTTTTAAGGGGTTTGATCAGTATTTTTCATCCAATTTTAATAATAATGCCAATATGATCGAGTGGTGTGGCTCTGCGCCGCAGCAAGATGTAAGGGATTTCATTTTGGAAGAATTTAAACAAAAGATTGAAGAAAAGAGTCTTGCAAAAGCTCCATCTAGCATCTACCTGAAAACGGCAGGGTTGCCAACTGTTGATATTATCAAAAACGTTTTCGGAAGCTATTCTGCGCTTTGTGCGGAAGTAGGTTTAGACGTTGCTTTTGGGGCGCGGCTTGATGATGAATTTTTTAAAGATTATAGTGACGTTGATATTTTTGTAGATACAAGAGAGAATCATCCATTATTGTTTAAAAACGCGACAACCATGAAGCTTGACTTCGGGGATTACTCTTTAACGGCCAAGGACTACTCATACACGCACGTTGAGAGAAAATCGTGGCAGGACTTCGCATTAACCGTTACGAGCGGTCACAAGCGCTTCCTGCGCGAATTAGAGAGGTGTAAAAGAGCAGGATGTTTTTTGTTTATTGTAGTCGAAATCGATTTCCTAGACATCGAAAGCGTTAATTACGCGGCGTTCAAGAGGGTCAATCTTGATTATGTTTTTCATCAAATGAGAGACGTCGAAAGTCAATACCCTGAAACGTGTCAGTTCATCTTTAGTGGGTCGAGGGAAGACAGTATGAGTTTAATACCTAAAATTCTTTGTTTAGGTAAGAGATTATGGCGTGTCGATTTGCAATACTTTTGGGAGAAACATTTAAAAGATCATGGCTTGGGAAAAAGGAAATCAAAAACTGCACAAACATTTCGAAGATATAAACCAAAGAATCTCGCAAAAAGAGGGATATTTGGAGGAGGCTGAAGCTAAACTTCTTTTGTATGAGTTCTTAAGGGATAACATATCTTTTACTACAGAGCTTTTCACAGGGGTTAAACTTTTTCCGTTTCAGCACATGGCTATCAAGTCTATGATGCAAACGGATTACTTTTTAGGGATCTGGGGACGGGGTATGTCCAAGAGTTTCAGCACTGCTATTTTTGCGATCTTAGATGCCATTATGAATCAAGGGGTTCAGATAGGTATTATCTCGAAGTCGTTTCGTCAGTGCATCGAGCCAAATGCGTTGGTTTTTACTCAAAGAGGTTTAATTAAAGCCAAAGAGTTGCGATGCGGAGATTTTGTGCATTCTGAAAAAGGTCAAAATAAAATACTAAATAAATGGGAAAACGAAAAAGCTCCATCTATTAATATATCAACAAAAAGCGGATATGAAGTGGGGGGCAAGCTTGAACATAGAGTTTTGTGTTTAGATACAAAGGCTCAATCTAAAATTTACAAAAATCTTGAAGATATTGAAATTGGAGACGTTGTCGCAATTCAGACTAATTCTAACGAGTTCCCGCCAACCAATAGAGGTTTCGATGACGGGTATTTTTATGGGTCTGTCATGGGCGACGGGTGCGTTTCAAAAAATAAATATGGTTACGTCATTTTAACAACGAACGATCAGCAAACTATAGACTTCGTTGATAAATTTGCAAAAGACAACGACCTCAATTCTCTTATCAGTAAAAAAAGAGGTTCTAACTGTTACTCATTGAGAATAAACAATAAAAAATGGATTAAAAATTTCTTTTTCGATCTTGACGATTCCCTTAAGGCCCACCAAAAAGAATTACCAGACTCTGTTCTTGGAGAAGGCCGAGACTTTACTGCTGGGTTATTAAGCGGGCTTTTCGATACTGATGGTTGCGCCCAAAAAGACAGGGTTGAATTAGCCTCTTCTTCTTTAAGAATGATAAAACAGGTTCAAATTTTGCTATTAAAGTTTGGAATTGTATCTAAAATTCAAAAAGAGAAAGCTAGAGGCGAGATGCATATTCTCGGAGTTAAAACTTTTGGAAAAGAATCTTACAAATTAAGAATTACAGGTTTGGGGTTTATCAGAAAATTTAACGAGTTAATTGGTTTTAAATTGGATCGAAAAAAAGAAATCATAAACAAGACTTTAGAGAGCACAAATGACAGGGGAAATTATGATGTTGTTTATGGCTCTGGTTTGTATTTATCTTCTAAATATAAGTTTCCAGAAACGCTTTCCGCCAACATGGGGAAGAAAAGGTTAAGAAGATGTCTTAGTAAATATCAAAACAGAATAGAAAACGACGACATAATTAAATTAAAAGAGTTAACAGACCTTTACTGGGACAAGGTTTCATCAATAGAATCTGGGCCAGAAATCAAGACTATTGATATCGAAGTAGACAATGAACATTGTTATACTGCTAATGGTTTTGTAAATCATAATTCTAAAATGATCTTCAAAAAGATTGAGGATATTGCTAAGAGTCCCAAAGCAGCCTTCATGTCTCAATGTATCACGAGGGTCTCTAAGATGAATGACGAATGGACCATGGAGATTGGTAGGAGTAAGATTATCGCCCTTCCTTTGGGCGACGGTGAAAAACTACGTGGTTTCCGTTTTCAGCGTATGATTATTGATGAGCTTCTTCTAATGCCTGAGAAGATCTTTAACGAGGTCATTATGCCGTTCCTATCTGTCGTTGAGAATCCTACAGAAAGACAGGAGGTTTATGATGCAGAGACTCAACTGATCGCAACTGGAGACCTTACGGAGGAGGAGAGGACTCGTTGGCCGAACAACAAGATTATAGGTCTCTCTTCAGCGTCTTATAAGTTTGAATATCTCTACAAACTGTATCAACAGTATGAGGCTCTGATTATGAGCCAAAAAAATCAGGACGGCGCTCATCGTGTAATCATGCACTTCAGTTATGATTGCGCCCCCGAACAGCTCTATGATAGAAACTTAATCAACCAATCAAAATCAACAATGAGTCAATCTCAATTTGACCGCGAATTTGAGGCTATCTTTACCGACGATAGCTCTGGTTACTTCAAAGTGTCCAAAATGGCTGGATGCACCCTACCAGATGGAGAAGGTCAGTGTGTCGAGGTTATCGGAGATCCCAGCGCCAAATACATCTTGGCTTTTGACCCTTCGTGGTCTGAGAGTGAGAGTTCTGATGATTTCGCTATGTTGATTATCAAAATACACCCTGAAACAAGAAAGGGAACCATAGTTCATAGTTATGCTGTTTCTGGAACCAGTATGCAGAAGCACATCAAGTATATGGCCTACCTTCTAAATCATTTTAATATCGAGATGGTCATTGGCGATTATAATGGCGGTGTTCAATTTTTGAGCGCGTGTAACGAGAGTGCCACGTTTAAAAAACAGAAGTTAAAAGTCGAGATTATAGATGCGGAGATAGATAATGTCAAAAACTATGAGAAAGGCATCAGGAAGCTGAAGCGCGACCTCGATAAAGAAACAAAGAAGTTTGTATTCCTTAGAAAACCTAGCTCAAGTTGGATTAGGGTCGCAAACGAAGGGCTACAGGCCGCTTTCGATCACAAAAGGATCTTTTTTGCAGGTGCGGCAATGGATGATAATTACAACATGCAGAGGAAGGCTAAAATCCCGATTAAGGAATTAAAATTCTTAAAAAATCAAGAAACCGATGAAGCTAATGAGGGCGCAAAGATGATTGACTTTGTAGAACATCAGAGAGACATGATGGACCTTATTAAAGTGGAATGCGCACTGGTGCAGGTCACCACTTCTCCACAGGGGACGCAAAGTTTTGACTTACCACTGAATTTGAGAAAGCAGCGCAATGCTGATAAGGCTAGGAAGGATTCCTACTCCGCTTTGATATTAGGACACTGGGGTATGAATCTTTATTTTGATATTATCGAAGACGAAGGAGACGCTACTCAAACTACATTCACACCAATGTTCATTTCTTAACTTTTAAAAGTTAGAAAGTAACTTTATGTGTAATATAATTCAGATATGCCTAGAAAATACACAAAGAAATCCGACTATTGGAAAAAGTTCGAAACCCAAAGGCCACTGTCAGAGATGTTCACCACAACTTCCGAAGCTGCTTTCGCCCCTGAGTTACTAGGGGAAGCTTTTTACACCTCTGACGCTTCTTACTCTCACGTATCGAAAGCGAGGGCTAATACAGCGGGAGGCAGATCCAGCAGGGTTAATGCGGCGGCTTTAAATACCACCTTTGATCGTTATTCAAGTATTAGAAAAGGGCTATTACCTTACGAATATGCTGGTGATGGAGTCTCGGTCAGGGAGAGTATCGAGTTATGTCAAAAAGCCTACGCTAATGTAGCTATTTTCAGAAACGCAGTCGATATCATGTCCGAATTCGCGAATACAGAGGTATATCTGGAGGGCGGAACTAAAAAAAGCCGGGAATTCTTTGAGCAGTTCTTTAAGAAGATTAACCTTTCTAATTTAAAGGACCAATACTTTCGAGAGTTCTACCGTAGTGGTAATATCTTTCTATATCGGTTTGATGGTGAGTTCAAAGCTGACGACTACGCTAAATTGATGAATCAGGTCGGCTCTATTAATTCGGGAGCCAATAAAGTTCCCGTTAAATACGCGATGTTGAATCCTTATGATATTGTTTCTAAAAATGCATCCACTTTTAATGCTAACAACTATGAGAAGGTTCTGTCCCAGTATGAATTAGCTCGTTTAAGAGACCCTCAGACTGAAGAGGATCAGGAAATCTACGATTCGCTTGACGACGAGTTGAAGAAAATGATTAAAGAAGATACCTTCACTCATACAGGGGCCAAGTTAAAGTTGGAGCCTGACAGATTGTCTTTTTCGTTTTACAAAAAACAAGATTACGAGCCATTCGCTATTCCTTTTGGATATCCAGTGTTGGAAGACATCAATGCTAAGCTTGAGTTGAAAAAAATGGATCAAGCCATTACAAGGACTGTCGAGAATGTAATTCTTTTGATTACTATGGGCGCAGAGCCTGAAAAGGGTGGTGTCAACGCCAATAACATCAACGCGATGCAGAGCCTCTTCAAAAACGAGTCTGTAGGTAGGGTTCTCGTATCTGATTACACAACCAAAGCAGATTTCGTTCTCCCAGACCTTAATAGGGTTTTAGGCTCAGAGAAGTATGTGGTCTTGAATGAGGATATCAAACAAGGTCTACAAAATATCGTTATTGGAGAAGAGAAATACAACTCAACTCAAGTCAAAGCTCAAATCTTCCTTGATAGGTTGAAAGAAGCTCGGAATGCCTTCTTGAATGACTTCCTTCAAAGAGAAATCAAAAGGGTAGCTAATGATCTAGGATTTAAGTCTTATCCAATCGCCATTATGAAGGATGTGGACGTGCGCGACGAAGTCCAGCTTATGCGCGTAGCCACAAGGCTTATGGAGCTTGGCGTCCTCACTCCTCAACAGGGTATGAATATGTTCCATCACGGTAAATTCCCAGAAGCGAAGGATATCGCTCCTGCTCAAAAGGAATTTATCGATCAAAGAAAAGAAGGTTACTATAATCCTATTGTTGGAGGCATACCTATGGTCGAAAAAGTTGAGACAGTTGAAACAAAAAAAGAAGAAGATAAGGGCCAAAATCAAACTCATAAGTCAGCTGGGAGACCAAACGACACCAAGGAGATCCCCATTGTAAACGCTCAATACTCAAGGTCTAATATCCAACAAACTGTCTACGACATTGAGAGCCTTACTTTAAGCGCTCGCAATCAGATGGAAAATAAACTTGATGTGAAACAGCTATCTGAACAACAAGTTGAAATGGCCAGTAAATTATGCGAATCTATTGTTTGTTCTACACCCAAAGAACATTGGGGCTCTACGCTTGAATCTTGTGTGGCCGACTTTAACACAATCGAATATTTAAATACATTAGGGGATATTTTAAGTGTAAGCAGTGAACATAACTTAGACGTTTATCCGTCTGCGATTCTATACCATAGCCAACATGGACTATAAATACACCACTACATTCGAAGCCGACATTTTAACGCGGTCAGTTAATGATATTATTGTTTCTCAAGCTTCCCTTGACGAGTTAGCCCCTTTATTGCCTAAAGATATTGATTTCGATAAGAACGTCGATCTTATTGGCGTGTCATTTAATGCGGCGGTCGTTAATATGTTCAATAAGAACGGAGACGGGATGCATACTGACACGGCGCTTGCTTATACTGATCAGTTTATCCATAAGCCAACTAATATTGAACACAATAAGGAAAAGGTCGTCGGTCATATTGTTACAGCAGGTTTCAGCGAATACCCAACAAATAGGATCATGGGTAATGAAGAGGTGGCTGGTATGGATCAGCCATTCAATATAGCTTTAGGCGCTGTTGTTTACAGGTCTGTCAATCGCGAATTCGCAGATCTGCTTGAGAGAGCTACCGATCCAAATGACGATTCTTATTACAACAGAATCTCTACAAGCTGGGAAGTCGGATTCACTGATTATGTTTTAGCTGTGGGTAGTAAAAATCTACACGAAGCAACTATCATTAGTGATCCAAAATCGATAGAAAAAATGGAACCATATCTGAGATCTCATGGAGGTTCCGGTCAAACAGAAGAAGGATTACCTATTTATCGACTTATCACCGGGGAGGTTTATCCACTAGGTATTGGATTCACATCTAAGCCCGCCGCAGACGTATCTGGGGTCTATATGGATAAAAAACCAGCATTAGCTAACGATAATACAGATAAAATTTCACAAAACAAAAAAAATAACGTAAAGAAAGAAAAGAATACAGCTATGGATATTGAAAACATCGTTTCAGAACTAAAAGAGCTTCTCGTTGAAAAGGAATTTTCAAAAGAAGCTGTTGCCTCCATGACCAGCAGCTTCACTGATGCAATTCGTCAAAGCGACGATAAATACCGTCAGGACATTGAAGCCGCTAAGTCGGAAAAGGAAATTATCGAAAAAGAGCATAAAGATCTTAAGTCTTCACTTGCCGAATTAACCACCAAGCTCCAAGAGGCGAATGATCGCATCTCTGAGTTTGAAGGAGTAAAGAAAGCTGAAGAGGCTGTCGCTCGCTTTAACGCCCGCATGGACGTTCTTGATACTAAATTTGACCTAGAAGACGAAGACCGCGTGTTTCTCGCTTCTGAAGTTAAGGATATCGCAGAAACAGAAGAGGCTTTCGCTTCTTATTCTGATAAGCTTGATATCCTTTGGAAACATAAGAGTAAAGCAAACAAAGAGGCTTATGAAGCTCAAATCCAAGCTCGTATTGATGAGGAGGTAGCCAAGCGTGTTGCTACTCCAGTCACTGAGCTTAACGTAGAAACAGCTCTCGATGAAGCCAAGCAGACTGATCCAAATATTTCCAACGTCAACGAAGCGACCGCTTCTACCGAGAATAAATCATTCATAAATAAATTCAAAGACGCATTTTCTCGCGAGAACGTCGAAATCTCAAAATAAACTCAAAAAACAATAAATAATTATGTCACTTCGTATCTTACCATTCAGACAATACAGTGAAGAGGACGTTGTCAACCTTTACCGCGTTGCCGATGGTGCTGAATTAGAAAGCACTACCGGAACCGGAACAGGTGATGCTGGCGTTTTTGTTAAAGTCTCTGCTGGAGATTTTAGCCTAGACCCAGTCTCCTACGCCACTGATGCTTATCTCGGAAAAACCGATTACCCACATGTGGGTCGCGCACAATACCCTAAAGTTAACCTTACCGTTGAAGCCGCCACCACTGGTGATGCTGTTCTCGGCATCACCCTCCTTCAGACCGCTAAGGCTGATGAGAATGGTGAGAAGCTGCTTTATAACCCTCAGAAAGCTATGGACTTGCAAGCTGCAATTCCCGGCGAGGCTGTTCCTGTCGCGACTAAAGGTGTCTTCACTCTTGCTGATACCGCTGTCGATGGAGTTCTTACTCCCGGCGAAAAGTTCTCCATCTCCGAGAATGCAGGAAAAATCACTGGTTGTGCTGTAGACTCTGCTCTCGCTATCGGAACCGTTCTCGGTTCAGGCGCTCGCACTACTCAGAACGGTCAAGCTGATCAGTTCGAAGGTTCATATTTTGTTATTAAACTCGGCTAATCAACCATAAGAAAGGAAAAATTAAATGAAAATTACTTTAAAAAGAACCCCCGAACAAATCGAGTTGGTTAAAGCTATGGCCTCTCGTAATCGCTCTGTCGCTTACGAGGCTCAAGTAGCTCTTGCTGAGTTTATTGGACCTGTGCTTGCAGAGGTCGTGAACAACGCTCCAACTATTTCAAACCTTTTCACTACTCTTCAGTTTAATGCTGATGATAACCCTTCGATCCCTCTTGATCTCTACTACGACATCAATGACGAAGACTATGTTAAGGTTTACAGTCAGTCTCATGCTGGTGGTCTTCCCACCAACCAAGTGCTTCCAACGATGTCCGAACTGAAGATCGCGACTTATAGCCTTGATAGTGCAGTAAGTTTTGATCGTCGTTATGCAGCCAAAAGCCGCCTCGACGTTGTTTCCAAGACCTTTACCCGTGTCGCTCAAGAAATCCTTGCTAAGCAAGAGACCACTTCTGCTTCTCTCGTTATGGGCTCACTTGCTGACGCTGTTACTAGCTCTACCGATCACCTTCGCGTATCCAGCCAAACTGGAGGCCGATTCCTTCTCGACGACATGAATAAGATGATGACTCTCTCTAAGAGGATCAACACTTCTTTCCTTGGTGGCACTCCTGCTGCTGGTCAGTCACGGGGCATTACCGATCTGATCGTTTCTCCTGAAATCGTGGAAGAGCTTCGTGCAATGGCTTATAACCCAATTAACACCTACGCTACCGCCTCTACGGGTAACGATATCGCCGCTCCTGACGAGCTTCGTATGTCCGTTTACAATAGCGCTGGTCTTCCTGAGTTCTATGGTATCTCTATTATGGAAATCCTTGAGCTTGGTGTCGGTAAAAAGTTCACCAACGTCTTCCAATCTGCTGCTGCCGCTGGTTCTACCACCGCTCAGACTTGGCAGAACGCTAATGATGACCTCGTAGTTGGACTTGATCGCTCTCGCGAGTCTCTCGTCCGCGCTGTTGCTGTTGATTCTGAGACTGGTGGTGAATTCACCCTCATGGCTGATGATCAATATAGCATCCGTCAAAACAAGATCGGTTACTTCGGTTCTCTTGAAGAGGGTCGTATGGTCCTTGATGACCGCGCTCTTGTTGGAACCATCATTAACTACAACGCTTAATCGGTTGATTAATTTAAGAGCCGTCTCCAATGGAGGCGGCTCTTTTTTTTGTTATTTTCTAAAATAAGTGTATAATAAGGTATGAAAGATCAAATAGAACAAATCTCTTACGGAGATGGAGAGTCTAATTTCTTTGGCGCTCAAACATCTCAAGAACTAAAGGAAAGACTTGAGAAAGCCGATAAATTTGAATTAAGAGGACTAGCTTCTAAGGTTGGTATTAACCCTAGTAACAATAATGCCCATCTAAGGGAGTTAATTTTAAAATCTTTCCGCGAATATCAAGCTCGTAATGGACCCAGACCTCAACCTAAACAGATGTTTGCTGAAGCTTCTGAAGACGTCATCCAAATGCTTACTTCTATCGGTAAGATAGGTGAGGAGGAGCGTGACAAGCGTATGGCCGAAGCTCAGAAAGAAAGGACCTCTATTGACCGACTACAGCCTCAACCTGAGCCTGAAGCTAAAAAAGCTGTCAAAAAAAGAGTCAAGAAGGCCTCTAAAAAAACAAAGAAGTAATCGAGTATGAGTGTTATTGGAGATTTAGCGGAGGACATTATGGAGTATGAGTTTGACAACGATACTACCATTACCAACACCTTAGCTGTCAGCGGTTGGTTGGTGGCTAATCTAGGTCAACTCAATACGTTGATTTACAAAGATTTTAGCGGAGAAGATGCGGCGTTAGATACTGAAGCTGCGTCTATTTTCAAAGAGGTTTATATTTACAACTTTTACAACAAACAAACAAGGAATTCGCTGAGAGGAATTGGCAGCACTGGTGACAGCTCCAGCATCTTGTCTTTAAGGGACGGAGAATCGTCTGTGAGCTTCGTTAACCGCAATGAGGTGGCCAAGGTCTATAGAGGCCTCACAAACGAGTCTAAGGCGAAGCTAGACGGCTTAGTGGCCCAGTATAACATTTATGAAGCTCAACCACAACAGGTTGGTGGATTAGAGGCTGGTACTTATTCTGATTTTTAACACTACTAGACACAAAAAAACCCCCGCCAAAAGGCGGGGGTTTTTTACGTTTAATAATTAAGCGGTAAATACCTCACTAATATTAGCCCCGCTAACGAAAACTCCATTTAAGGTGTCGCTTGGACCTCCTATTTGAGTTTCGAAAGTTAAGTCTACAGATTTATTAGATCCAATACTGGAAGAGAATGATTCAGAGACTAGATTGCAACCTTTCATAGTATAGACCAGAGCGTTGCCGCCTGCTGGATTCTTCAAAGTTAGTGTCACCGTTTTTGGGTCATCCTCAGTACTAATAACGTCGGAAAGCGAATTCACTTGAGTCTCGTTAAGGATAGCATTTATTGACAAAGTTGCAGCCACTGGGAAATCAATAGACCGTGCATACGAAAACTTTGTGCCGAGTCTCTGAAGAGGGGTTCTTGACATAGGGAGTGACAACGAAGCGCTTTGGATGTGTATCGCCTCGGCAGCTCCTGATAGGTCTGAAAGGGTGATCCCATCGAAATTAGAAATATCGACAGTGACATCGCCGGGGCGTAGAGCGATCTCGTTAGACTCTCCTGAGGTGGCTGTAGGAAGAAGAACCTCTCCGCTGATTGGTAGACCAGTGTCCTGCTTAACAGCGGGGTTAATGATAGAGGTTCCTGCTGACACGTTAATGTTGGCCCCTTCGTAAGAAACAGAAACAGTCGGTAGGGAGCCAACCGCTAAATCAAGCGTGTAGTCCGTAAGGTAAGCGTTGCCGATGCCGATAACGTCTGTATTAACTCCGAATGCCACGCCTGTATTGTCCAAACCTTCCCCGACTGTCGTTATGAAAAGGTTTCGCCCAGAAGTTTCGATCATCTGCCCCGATGCGAAGCTGGCTTCGCCGGATGCGCCAGAAATCGATGTTTGCACATAAAAACCTAAAGCTCTTTCGTTAAAACCGTCTGTAGCAAGGTAAGTAAAATCCGCCGATACAGTCGGAGCTTCAAGGATTAGCGAACCAAGTTTAGCGAGATGCCCGTATTGATTAATATCTTGGCGTGAAATGTTAAAGCTGTAATTAGCACTTTGAACACGTTCGATTTGTTCATGTAGGACTGCGGTGTCTGAATGAGCCTCTTTACTAACGTAAAGGGCCTCTGATTGATAAATGACTCTGTTTCTGGACATAATGGTTTATTTTTAATTGTTTACAATATTTTTGGTTAAATGTGAAATTAAGAAAATCTGAATCTATGGACTTGTATATCGAAATCAATAAATCCGACGTAAAGTTCGTTGGTTAATTCCTTTAAAGCCCTCTGTGTCAACTTGGATGTTGTGACATTATTAATATAAAAGGGTTTGCCTTCATATTCTGACGCCAAACCTGTATAAGTGTAATCTAACGCTCCTTTGAGATCCCCATTTTCATCGATTGGGTGACCGCTCATCGGGATCGATTTAAAAACCTCATCCTGCGAATCTGCAAAGATAGAAAGGACTCCATCTAATTGAAAAGGGTGTTCTGCTAACACCACAGCTTTTGCCGTGACCTTGGTTTCTTGCTCTCCTCCAAAAGCCAATGGATCGTTATTAACTCCATTGACAGAAAGAAATACGGCAGGGACTACAAGATCGTATGGAGCGATAGCTCCAGTATCATTTACACCAAATTCGTATTTTCTATCAACAATTAAATCATCTTCGTCATCATTTGTGAAGTAGATATTGAACTCTTTTTTAAGATACGTTGCTGGTAAAGGGGTTACAGGCTCTATAAGCGCTCCTGTAGATAAGGTCCGACCATTATTATAATCAAAAATAATACCATCATTGCGGCCATAAGTATTACCGCTACCATCTATGACGCCAGTAACGATATCACCCATGCTTGAATCATAGACCCACTCTTTAAACGAGCTGGCGTAAATACTGTAATCGCTGTCAGCCCTTTCGTCTAAAACGGGATAAAGCTCTCCACTAACAGACTCATAAGCCTGCCCCTTTGTCATCAGGAAGTTGTCGAACCACAGCATAAAAGAGTTCGTGAATTTGTGTTGGAATTGTTCAATCATTTCAGTTTATCAAAGCGTTTTTTGTATTTATTAATCAGAGCGGATATGTATTTGGTGTTTTTGAATTTTGCGGAACGAACTTGCTTAGAACTTTGAATCGCAACCCCAGATCGACTACCTTTAGCTTTTTTTCTTAAAAGGTAACCTAATCCTGAAATGCCTACCTCTATGCCTTGCGCCCAGCTTCTGCCAATAGCCCAAGGCATAGGTGTTACATCGAAAATTTCTTGGGCTGTCGGAAAATCTATTTTATATTTGCGCCCCACCCCTTTCTGGATGTATTCAGTATCTTGAGTAATTTTTATGTTTTCAAAAATGGTCAAAATAGGAGCTATTGGGTCATCACCATCATCAAACCCGATAAAAGCGAAAAGATTAGTGACACCATTTAAACTGCCACTCGCGCTACCTTGCGGGCCTTCTTGTATCTCTTTTGTTATACGATGGTTGAGGAACTCCTTGATCATTTTGTCTTTAAGGCTCTTGAATCTTTTATCGACATCCCTTCTAAAGGGTCTTTTGATAAGTTTTGGTAGCTGCTTTTTAATCGCGGCCTGAACGTCAGCTGGTAACCTCATGGTTAATTCTCGTCAAGAGGAGTAAGGTAGAAAACAAAGAATTGATTGGCAGTGAATCCATATGGATTGGCATGTGCCGCAATAGAGAATTTATTGCTATCGAAAGTGACATTCGTGGCCTCTCTAATATACTCATAAGCGGATTGGTCAACGATAATTTTAACCGAACCTATAGGCAAATAGACTTTATCTTGCGCGTCTGTAATTTCATCTTCTTCAGATTTGACATAATAGATTCTCGCTTGAAAAGTCGATGATACTACAGTCTCCTGCGTTACTCTGCGGCCCGCATTGTTTCTCCCGTAGATAGGGTTGTATTTGCTGTCAGTAGAGATAGTAACTTCTTTTTTGTTTGTCTTATAAACGGTAATATCTCTCGCGAACGTTGCGTGCAAAACGTCAAACGTCGATCTAATAGATGTGACTGTGTCTGTTGATAGAAAACCTGCCATATGGATATTTACACTTTTTTTTGTATAATTAGATAGGTTTAAGGATGAATGCGAAAAAAAATTTGAATGATCGGTCTGGTGATGAGGTAATCACCCTGTTTAAGATGATGTTGAACTTGATCGAGGATATGAAACAAGACCACGATTTCCATTACCAAAAACTGTATGATGAGATTCCTAAAAAGTATCATCCAGTCATCAATACCGCGAATCACTTCACATCGGATAAATTAGCTTGGATTCGCAAAAGAGTATTGGACTATGGTAACGACAGCTTAAGGAATATCAAAAATGAAATAGAAAATTACAACGTTCAGTTTATATTTAAATAGGAAAAAGGCATGGAATTTAAAACATTATATCAGTTTACTGTTGATCAAGAGCTTCAGGTTGAAAAAGAAACCAAACGCATTGATAAGAAAACAGGTGAAGAAGTTATTACTAAAAGGAAAGTCAAAAAAAAGGTTCCTTTAGAGGTTATGATTAAGCGGCCATCCCGCCGCCAACTGGAAGATGGAGAACTACAGTATTCCATTGAGATCAGTAAATGCGTTAAGCAAGGTATTCTAACTAAGGCTATGCTTGCTAAAAAGTATGCCGATACAGGTGGCGCTTTCTCTGAAGATGGGTTTAAGGAATATGGGGATCGTTATCAAAAGATTCTCGGACTCCAAAACGAATACATGCGTATGGGCAATATTGAAAAGCCTACCGCTAAACAAACAGAAAAGATCGAACAGGTCAAAACTGATATTGCTAAGCTCAAGCGCGAACTGATCGATGTGGAGTCAGGTTTGCAGTCCCTCTTTGAGCATACCGCTGATATTCGCGCTCAAAACAAGCTTCTCCTTTGGTATGCGCTACACCTCACCTACGTTCAGGGGGAAGATGATGAAGAGCCAGTTCAGTATTTCAAAGGTCTTGATTTCGAAAATAAGACTGAAGATTATTACGATAAAGAAGAAGAGGCTTCTGACATTTACCAAAAAATCATTAAAAAGGTCTCCACTATTTTAGCTTTTTGGTTCTACAACCAAGCTTCTTCTCCAGAGGAGTTCGAAGGTCTGATTGAAAAAGTCGAATCTGGTGAGCTATAATGACGAATATTACATCTCTTTAATAGGGGAAGTGTTTGATGGATATAGCGTTGAAACCTTCAATGGAAAAGACGTATTCATCAAGCACTTAAATATCCGCGATCAAAGATACATCCATAAATACTACGAAAAGTATAAAAATCAAGCGCTAGCCAAAGGTATAGAGTCTGAAGAAGAGGTCTTAAAGAGACTTGTTGAAGACGACCTGTGGTCTGAGGATGACGACATTAAAGTTGCCAATCTGGAATTTGAGGTAGAGAACCTTAAGAAAACTAGAGAGCTAGCGTTTTTACCCTCTAAAAAAGAGGCGTTTCAAAAGACTATTGATGAGAAGTTGACTGAGATTTTTTCTATCAAACAGAAAAGATCTGAAATGGTTGGTATTACTGCGGAGGCTTACGGCACTTCAAGATCAGGCGACGAAATGTTAAGGTTCTCTTTGTTTAAAGACGAGAGCTGCGAAGAACATTTGTATTCGGAAGACGATTTTTCAGAATTAGAAATTTACGAAGTGTCTCAATTGGGGACCATCGTTTTGAATTGCTCCCGACGGCTCTCAGAAGATAGTATTAAGAGGTCTGTATTGAGGCCTTTTTTCAGTATGTATCTTAGTAATTGCGATAATATTTCAGACTTCTATGGGAAGCCTATTATTGAACTTTCGATTCACCAGTTAAAAGTGGCTATTTACGGTAAAATATTTAATAGCATTTTCCAATACGTTGATAACATCCCAGATAACATTAGAGACGACCCAGATAAGTTAATGGCTTATTCTGATTCACAAAGAAATCAAGGATCTAACTCATCAAGATCTGGCGTAAAATCAGACTCAGACGCTTCAGCTATCTTCGGCGCAACTAAAGAAGACTTGCAGCACGTCGCAAAAGACGGTAAAGCTATTTCTCTTTCTGAAGAAATGAAAAAAGCTGGAGGCAAACTTGACATGAAACAAATGATGAAATTAGCAGGTCATGAATCCTAATACCAGTGTATATAAGATACGAAGGTAAAGGATTATGCCACTAACAATACCAGTATCACAAACAGGGCTAGAGGCCAGTATTCAAGCAGCCATGCGTAAGGCTGGTAAAAATATTAGGCTTAATTTGGGCGATAAGAAGAATATCGACTCTCTAACTCAACCCCTTGGGAGATTAACTGGTAAGGCTGATGAATTTACAAAGTCAATGGAGGCCGCTAACGCTCGCGTTTTGGCTTTCGGAGCTTCAGTTGGCGTTATAGCTGGTATCACAAAGGGTTTTAAAGAACTTATTAAGACTACTATTGAGGTAGAGAAATCCCTCACTAACATTAATACCATTCTGCGCCAATCAGAAGGTCAGTTGGATGGTTTTAAAAATACCCTTTTTGAAGTAGCTCGTAATACGGGTCAAACGTTTGATCAAGTAGCAGAAGCTGCTCTTGACCTATCAAGACAGGGTCTTAAAGCTGAAGAGGTGACAAAGCGTTTAAATGATGCGCTTATTCTATCAAGATTGTCTGGCTTAAGCGCTACAGATTCTGTTTCTGGTTTAACAGCGGCTATTAACACTTTTTCTAAAGCCGGTATTACAAGTGAGCAGGTTCTTAATAAGATTTCAGCTGCCTCCGCTAGTGCAGCCGTATCAGACCGTGATCTTATTGAGGGTTTAAAACGCTCTGGTTCAGTAGCTTCTACAACAGGGGTTAAGTTCGATGAGCTTATCGGCATTATTGGAGCGCTCCAAGAGAGAACCGCCCGTGGTGGGTCCGTCATTGGTAACTCATTAAAAACCATTTTTACAAGAATCCAATCTGTCGATAGGTTGGAATCCTTGCAGAATTTAGGCGTTCAAGTAACAGATCTTGAAGGTAAGGTTTTGTCTTCAAGTAAGATTATTGAAAATCTAGCTCCTGTTTTCGCAAAACTCGATCAGGGTTCTCGAATTAACTTGGCTGATAATCTTGTAGGTAAATTCCAGATAGCCCCTTTCCTGTCTCTGCTTGAAGATTACAACCAAAAAGTCGTAAGAAGTAATGAGATTGCTCAAGTTTCTTTTGGGGCTACCAATGAGGCTTATGAACGTAATATACTTTTAAATGGAACTCTAGCCGCCATGCTGAATAAGGCTACCGTAAGCCTTAAGGAATTAGGTAATCAATTAGGAGAAATCGGAGTAACCGATAATTTCAAAAAAGTTCTTGGTTATGTTGATACCTTTCTTAGCGGTTTAAATAAACTATTTGATGGAGACGGTATAGGGTCTGATTTAGCGAAGGGTATAGTAAAAGGGATCGGAGGAGTGCTATCTGGACCGGGACTACTTTTAATAGGGGCTATTATACTTAAACTTTCCGCGAACTTTGCTAAATTTGGAGTTCAATCTTTAGGAGCTTTCTTTGGCATCAATAAAGCAGCAAAAGAACAGGCTATATTGCAAGGACAGATCACATCATCTTTATTAAACGATTCGGATATCAGAGAGCGAATTCTGACTATAGAAGGACAAAGTATTAGTGTAGCGCGAAAACGCCGTAAACAAACTGAGGCTATTACCATAGCGATCAACGCTCAGTTGCGGGCGATGAAAAAGATGCAGAGCATTGCGGCTGCTATTACGCCGGGGGTCGCTGCTGGAACGAGTCGGGTCAGAAGGTCCGCTGGCGGCTTTTTGCCCATAGGAGCGGAGCAGGCCGACATCTCTCGCGGGGTAGGCGGTGCGCCTGCGTCAGCAAAGCCTGTGGTGATTCCAAACTTCGCATTCGGCGGAGGTCAAAGAGGAACGATGGTCGCAAACTCTAGTGAGTATATCGTGCCTAACTATGCGGGCGGAGGCGATGCGATCTTCAATCAGAATATGGCTTCGTCTATGGGTCTACCCGCAAACGCTAGAAAAGTGAGAGCGGCCAGTGGCTACATTCCTAATTTCGCGCCATTAACTATTGCTGAAATATTAAGAAAGCCCGGAAATTACATTAAAGGGGATGGCGCTTTCAAATCTCAAAAAGCTTCTGATGCCTATAATAATAGCTCTTCTAAAGAAAAGTCTGAAATTGACAACATCAGAAACAAAGGACGTTTAAAAGCAGCCACCACTCTAAACATTGATGGATCAAGATATGGTGTCGCTTCCTTATTTCAAGAAAAAAAGTCAGAAGATTCTTTCACTAACATATCTCAGTTAAAAGATCCTTTGGCTTTAAAATTGAAAGACCGAGGAGTCCAAGAAGTAAAGTTTAATGATATTCAAATTAGACCTCTGGAAAATGTCGAGAAAAATTTAAAAAAAGGCTTTAACGAGTCTGAAAATAGAAATAGATTAGCAGAGTTATTCAATAAGCCTTTAATGACTTATGCTGAATCTATTATCGGAAAGGTTTTTGGTAATGATGAATTCAAAGCTATTAAGGGTAAAATTAAAGAGTCTCGTAATGGCGCTCACTTATTTTCGTCAGCAGTGGAAGGTGGTATTTTTGAATCAGCAATGCAATTAGGCACTAAAGGGGCTAGGGGCATTAAAGATTTTGATTCATACAAAGACGACCAAGCTCCTTTTGATTTCGAGGAAGGCAGTTTTGCTCAAGATCCTTTCATAAAAGCTTTCGGTTTTAATAAGCCAAATGGAAATTTAAAAAAGGCCGATGCGAAAAGAACGGCCTCTAATGAAGCTGTAAGAACTATTATTTCTAAAGCGTTCCGTGGGGATACTGAATATATAAAAGGGCAAGCTAGGAAGCAAGGTCTTCTCGGTCAGAGCAAGAAGAAAGCCGCTTCCGGCTACATCCCTAACTTTGCAGACCCTGTCCAAGACGCTATCAGCAGAGAACGGGCCGCTGGTGTGCCGATCAATCAGATCCGTATAAATCAAAGCGGTAAGTTGCGCAATACGCAAAACCCAAGTGGTCTCGCTGTAACAAACACAAGAGATGAACCAACTGGGGCTATTCCGAATTTTGCAGGTGGCAGTTCTAACAATCAGCTTGCTCAATCAACAGAGAAACTCACAAAAGTTAACCGCGATTACTTAGGTATCATCTTTGGCGTCCAAGCTGGATTTGCCGCTTTATCGGCGGCGACAGGAGATAGCACTGAGGGTATTGGTAAATGGACTAGCTTATTGAGTGATGCGGGATCGACGGTTACATCTTTTGTTTTTGCTGGGCAAGGATTAAGTCAATTAGGTGATACAGCAAAAAACGCGAGTGGAGAACTCGTGGGAATAAAAGGGGGGCTGGGGAAATTCGCAAAAGGACTCGGAATTGTTGGCGTTGCATTCGGTGTCGGCAAAGGTATCTATGATTTAGCTAACGCCGCTATTAATGATCATGCTGGCGCTGCTAAAAGAGTGTCTACGGCCTTGGATAAATTATCACTTGTTTCAGATGAGCTTACTAGGAATTTTAAGCTACTGTCTAAAGAGCGGCAGTATGAAATCACACAGCAAGCTGAATCCATCTTGGGTAGAAGAGGCGTTTCTGGACCTATCGATATATTTGCGGACACCGCCAGAACTTTAAACGCGGAATTTGCAGCAGCAAATCAAAAACCTAATTTTCTTATAGACGAAAAGACAGATGAAGTTAGGAGATATCAAGAAAGAACCTTCGAAGGCAGTGAAGAGGATCAGGCAAGGCTTAAAGCAAGTTTTATAGATGTAATTAAATCGCTTAGGGCAATGGATGTAAGCATTAACGAAGTAGATGGAATTTTAGATAACTTTGAAACAGAGCTTAGCGCTGAAGATTTAACAGATTTTAAAAGAATAGCCCAAGATAAGGTTGACAAGGTCAATCAAGCATTAGAGAATTATCAAAAATACCTCAAAGGATTAACCTTACAAGATTTTGAGGCTTTAAAAGGACCGACAATAGCCTTTTCTGCGTCGAATCCGAGAAACCCAGCGCTCGCCTCAGCCGCCCTCGCTCAATCAGTTGCTAAAGCTGCTTTTGACAAATCGTCAGCTGGAGTTCCAGTAATTGAGGCTAAAACCCTTCTTGATAAAAGGAATAAAGAGGTAACCGAGAAAGATCTTGCAGATAAAAATAAAGTCACACGAATTAAAGGTGAAGGCTTTAAAGCACAGTTGAGCCAAGCTGTCAAATTAGCACAGTTAAAATTAGACGCTCTTAGTGCTGATGAAAAATCTTTACAATCAGCTAAAATTTTAGGCAACCTTACAGATAAGCAAGTAAGGGCGCTTGAGCAAGTGGTCGCTCTTGGGAAGATTAATAAAGGAGTGGCTAAAGCTTCGTTAGATGCTGTCGAGAAAGAGATATCAGCAAATAAAGAACTTACTGCTGGTACAGATCAGATCGGACAGATACAAAAGGCAATAGGCGAATTGGTTAAAGAAGGTAATGTAGACCAAGAAAAAGCGGTAGGTGTCATCCGTAAGATTTTAAGTCTTAATAAACAGAATAATGTCGGACTTGAGGAAACCGTAGCGAACATTGTCGCGACCCTTACTAATCAACAGGAATATGCAGAGAAGCAAAAAGCTTCTAACACTTTAATCCATGAAGGTGCAGAGGGATTATATGATCAGGTTGACGCCATCAAAGAAGCTAATAGGGTGGCTAAAAATCTGGCTGAAACGTTAAAATTTGAAGGGGCTTTTAGATTCCAAGATCAGTTGAATGATTTAGATTTCGAAAAAGTGAAACTTGAACTGGAAATCAGTTCAGGTAGGTTGACGCCGACTCAGGAAGAAACTAATAGACAGCGTATAAAAGAATTAAATGCTCAATCGATTGATGTCAATGCTCAAAAGAGTAGAGATGCTTTATTTCAAGAGGCAAAAGCGTTCATTCCAGAAGGGGTTGATCCTAATGAAATGAGTTTTTTCGATCAAGATCTTAAATCAGCCACTTCTTTAGATGATTTATATAAGAGATTGGAGACAGTTTCAACAACGATTGCTGGCGAGGACGGTAAGAAAGAAATCGAAGAGTTTATCGCAGCTACCAAAAGGCAAGCTGAGACCTTAGAGCAACAAATCTCAGCTGATAAGCGGAAATCAAACGCTGATTTAGAGGCTGCGTCAGCGAGTAAGGCTGCTTTAACAGCAGCAGATACATTAATCAGATCATTAGAAAAAGCTGGTGCGCCATCAAGCGTTATAGCAAAAGCAAAAAGGGATAGGGATACTCTGGCTGATGAAAGGTATAAAGATATTCCCGGCCAAAGGGATCAGCTGTCTGATTTAGATAGGGGTTACAAGCAGATAATCAGCGAAGATACAAGATTCGACGAGAGATTCACTGCTGAACAGCTTAAGAAAAATCTTATAGACGGCTCTTTCCAGTTTCTTCAGAATATGGATCAAGCTTTCCAAAACGCCATCACAGGTGCTGACAGCTTAGGGGATGCGCTATTAAAGATCGCGGGTGATTTCCTGAAACAGATCACATCTGCTTTTTCTCAGAAATACGTTGCTGATACATTCGGGAAAATATTTGGAGGAGATGACAAACCGGACAAAACAGCGGCTTCTGGAGGTTACATCGCTGGAGGTTCGGGAAACAAAGATGATATCCCCGCGATGTTAATGGGTGGGGAATTCGTCATGAAGAAAAAAGCCGTTCAAAAATACGGAACAGGCTTTATGAACTCTTTGAATAATGGTTCCATTCAAGGTTACGCATCTGGTGGTATTGTCGCTAACCAGAAACGAGACAAAGAAGGTATGTTTACAACCCCCGGTGTTGGGGGCGCTGGCAACATTACTGGTATGAGAGACCTTCTCTCTTTCGCGACTCAAAGTCCAGCCGCGATGAACAGGGACTCCCTCTTCTCCAGCGGTTCTGCATCTGGAGCCTTCTTAGACCCAGAGAGCGCAAGGTTATCCATGTTTGGGCGCAGGAATAATAACCAGTTTAGCAAAGTCCAAGATGCTAAGAGACAAGCATTTGATCTTTTTGTTTCTCAAAGTAATGCTGAAGCTGAAGCTACGAGGGTAGGCAAAGAGCGCAAGGACCAATTTAAAAAGGATTTAATCAGTGCCGGAGTTAGTTCTCTTGTGGGTTTTGGAGCATCCGCGCTCGGCTCTAAGTTAAACGTCGAGGGTGGTCAATTCCAAGGTATAGGTAAAGCTTTATCAATTGGTGCAGGCGGTATAGGCAATGTTGCTGGAGCGCTGGCCTCAAATGGAGGACAAGCCTACTTTGGCGGTTTCGGAGCTGGAGCGCAGCAATATGGGGCCAAGGCAATCGAAGAAGTAAAACAGTTATTTCGTGGCGGGAAATCTACTAGCTCTAGTCCTGAAACTAATACACTAGGAATAGCTTCGGCAAATATTAATGAATCAGGTCTTGATTATGTATCAAAAGGGGGTAAAAGCTTTGGAGTAAATGCTTACGATGAAAAATTATCCGATGAATTAGGAGATCTTTTCGAAACAGCTGGCTCCTCCATCCTACCCGTCTTACCAAATCGTGCCGCAGGCGGCACAATCCCAAGCGCAGCAGGGGTTGATACAGTCCCGACGATGCTTTCTGGTGGGGAGTTCGTCATGAATGCGGCTGCGACTCAGCGAATCGGCACTGGCAACCTTCAGTCGTTAAACTCAGGCTCTTCAGTAGGAGGGGACAACAAAGATCTTATTTCCAAGTTAGATCAGCTGATTACCGCTACTGAGAAAAGTGGTAGTGGAGAAATCAATATAACAATCAACAAGGATGGCAGCGAGAATACCGCCAATTCCCAAGACACGTCTAGGAGTGAGCAGGAGTTTTCGCAGAAAATCAAGACCGCCGTTAAACAGGTGATCGCCAATGAGCAAAGGCTGGGAGGGCAACTTAGAGCATAATGTTTGACGCAAAATTAAATGGTGATACCAGACTCTTTATTTCCGAGTAT
>CALFSW010000039.1 GCA_937916505.1 uncultured Verrucomicrobiales bacterium
GTTTCGAACCCGGAATCTTACGCTTTTAGTGCTCCGATCTCGCCGGTGCTTTCGGCAAAGCGCTTCACCCCGGCTCCCATCATTTTCGCCTGTGTCAACCAGAGGTTGGCGAGCGGCGTTCCCTCCGGCATGTTGATGTGCTGGCCTGACTTCACCTGCTTTCCACCTCCCGCCATGACGATCGGAAGATCATTGTATTGATGGGTCGAACCATCGCCCAATCCCGAGCCATAAGTGAACAGGGTGTTATCCAAAAGAGTGGTGCCATCTGCTTCCACCACGCTGTCCATTTTCTCAAGAAGATAGGCATACTGCTCCATGTGAAAACGGTCCACCTTCAGCAGCTGATTGATCATCCTGGTCTGATTGTGCGACATGCCATGATGGCTCATCGGCTTGTCAAACAAGCCATCGAAAAGATAGGGCGTGTCCCATCGCTCGGGCCCCACCATGAAAGTGGCCACATTGGTCAATCCCGACTGCAACGCCACCACCATCAGGTCACCCATTAAGCGAATATACTCTCCTCGTGGCAGGTAAGCTTCCGGCGGCTCTTCAAAAGACACCTTGGCCAGCTCCCCCTTCATTGCCTCCAGTCGGCCCATCTGCGTTTCGATTGCCCGGATGGAATCAAAGTATTCCGCAAACTTCTGCCCATCGGCATAACCCAGATCTCTTTTCATCGACCTTGCGTCCTCCAGGACCAGATCAGTGACATCCCGGTAGCTCTCAATTTCTTTCGTCGAAAACAGACGCTGATACATCTTTCTCGGATCACGGACGGAGGGAGCCAAATGTCCCGTGCCATACCAGGAAATATTATCGAAGTAGATCGATTCCTTGTTGTCTTTGTGGCTGTTGCAACTGAACTCCAACGTCGAGAACGGCGTCTTTTGCCCCACCACATCCGCGACCAAATGATCCAAGGTCCGGTCAAGCGGCCAGGCCGTTCCTTTGATCGTGTAAGGCGGAGCACTGCTCAAATAACACGAGGCACACTGCGCATGAACGTCTGTCCCTTGCTGAAAGGTCCGGTCCATCCCGGTGATCAGATTGATCTTATCCCTTACCCCCTCCAGCGGTTCCATCGTCGGAGTCAATTTCTCAAGCGGCTTCACACTGTAGTTTGGATCCTGCTTGCCGAGTGACTTCCTCAGGTTGCCCAAATTCCCTTTGGGAATGACCGAGTCTCCCTCGCCCGGGAAAAACCCCCGTCGCACCACCCCGATCGGCACGTAAAAATGCGCCATCCTCTTCGAAACCCCACTTGCCAGCGTCTGTGATCCCAGGCTCTCCATCCACGGCAACGCAAGAGCCGCTCCGCCCAATCCTCTCAAAAATCCTCGTCGTGTCGTCATCTTTTTAGTTCTCCTTCTTTGCTTGGTTCGCTTTCGCCAAAAACGGCTCACTTAAAATCACTTCCTTTATCAAGGATTGCATCCCGTATCCATCCCCTGCGACTCGTGCCACAATGTCATCGAGGACAATCTCATCCGCCGTTCCCAATTCCCTCGCGAGAGCAAACGACAAAAGGTGCCCCGCCAAGCCATGGGCAAAGCGATCCTTCTCCGCAAGAAGGGCATCTTTAAATTCAATCACATTGGTAAACTTGTGTTTACGGAAAAGCGTCCCTTCCATATCCACCTTCCGATCATTCTCGTAATTCTCACGCCAGCGTCCCACGGCATCGAAATTCTCCAGAGCAAAACCCAGCGGATCAATCTGCTCGTGACACCCCCGGCAGTCCGCTCGCTCACGGTGCATCGAGAGACGTTCCCGCAGCGTCAAATGCTCCTCCCCCTCACTTGGCTTTTCACCCAGTGAAGGCACATCCGCCGGCGGAGGCTCCGGGGGATTATTGAAAACCACTCCCGCCAACCAGGCCCCACGCGTAATGGGCTGCGTCCGCTCCGGACCGGAAGTCATCGTCATGACAGCGGCATTGGTGATCACCCCACCCACCCGACGATCCGTGACCGGAACCCGGTGAAATTCCAAGACGGTGACCTGCCCCTTCTTTTTTCTACCGACCATACCCAGAGTCCCATACGCCTCCTCCAAGTGCCCCGAGCGATACGTGAAATCCGAATCAATCAACTGCATCACCGGCAAATTTTCGATGAGCACCGTTTCAAAAAGCAGCAGGGGCTCCATCATCATGTGCATGCTGTTGCGATACGCGGAGTAGTAAAACTTCGGGAACTTCTTCTCGTCGGGCACCGACGAAATGATGCGGTCCAACTGCAACCATTGCGCTGGAAAGGAATCACAAAATCGCTTCACCTTTCGGTCTTTCACCATTCGCTCAAACTGGCCACGCAGGACGTCTTCCTTCAACAGCTCCTCCGATTCCGCCAACTTCAAAAGCTCCTCATCCGGTAAACTTCCCCACAGAAAAAATGACAGGCGCGAAGCCAACTCCAGTCCATCCACTTTCTCCGAACCTTCCGAGCGATCATAGAGATAAAGGAACCTTGGAGACGAGATCACCGCCGCCACAACCGCCTTCATCGCTTCGGTGTAGCTCACTCCCGCCTCCATTCGTGAATTCACAAACTTCGAGTATCGATCCAGCACCCCGGCCCCGACCCGGCCTCGAAAGGCCTTTCGTAAAAAGGTCCCCAGCCGCTCCCGCACCACATCCTCCACCTTCCTCTCCTCACGGGGATTGAGCACAAAAAACTCTTTCCAAATCCCCACCCTCTTCGGGTTGAAATCCGGGCTCCCCACAATCGACTGCCCCAACTTTAAAAAAGACTCCATCAAGAGCGGCGACATCGACAGGTGATCCGCCTGATTGTCAAAACCATGCTCCGCCCGCAGATCCTGAGGAAACGCCGCCACCCCGGCCAATCTCGGTTCGATCATCTGCGATTTCCCCAAAGGCCGGCTCCCCACCCGCACCAGATCCGCCATCTTTCCGGTCTCCGGTTGAAAATACTGCTGATGATCGCGAATCATCCGCTCCGGGAGGGTGAAGACATTGCACTTCAGATCAAAGAGATCGATCACCGCATTGTGATACTGAAAGCGATTCATCCGGCGCATTGGAGTTGGCTCATAGACTCTCTTTCCGGCCATCACCTCTGCTCGCAAGGCCTCCAGATCGGCCAACAATTTCGCCCGATCTTCCTTCGCCAATTGCGGTTCATCCTCCGGAGGCATTTCCTCAAAATCGATGGCCTCAATGATTTCCTGCAACAACTCCGGCTTCTTCTTGAGAGCATCCAGATCCCCGATCTCCAAAAGGTTCACCTTGCCTTTCACTTTTCCCTTTTTCCCGTGGCATTGCACACAGTTCTCCTGAAAAACCTCCAACATCCCGGCACCCCGCGAAGCCCCGGCAAATCCGAGCGACAGAATCAGAATCATTATCATTCCCAGTTGGCGCATCACAAGGATACTAGCGAATCCCGGCTCTCCTTGCACGGGCCAAAATGGCTTCCATTTCGCTTGATCCTGCGGTCACATCTTCAATGATCATCGTCATGCGCAACCACGGACGAATCCTTCTCATTCTTATTGCCGCCGCCAGCACTTCCCTTGCCGCTGATCCCAAACGCGACATTCAGTATGACACGAAACATGAGCGCAACGTCCTCGATTTCTGGCCCGCGCTGAAATCCGACGCTCCCGCTCCCGTCTTGGTCTGGTTCCACGGCGGGGGATTCCGAAACGGGGATAAGAATCAGATCGAAAAACACGGACGTGCCACTCTCGAAACCTACCGCGAGGCCGGCTACGCCGTGATCAGTTGCAACTACCCCTTTCTCGACAAGGGCATGGACCATCGGGAGATCGTCAACCACTGCGGCCGGGCCGTGAAGTTCATCCGCTCCCGGTCAAAGGAGTGGAACATCGATCCAAAACGCCTCTGCTGTGGCGGTGTCTCCGCCGGAGCCCTCATCAGCCAGTTTCTTGGCTACCACGATGACCTCGCCGATCCAAAAGCCAAGGATCCCGTCGACAAGCTCAGCTCCCGCCCCGCTGTCGTCATTGGCATCATGCAACCCATCGGCACCAGGGAATTCGCCCTCCGCTACATGGACAAAGGCGAAGCTCCCCTCTTCCTCTATTCCAATGCAAGACCGGGTGACCGGATTCACCCTCCTCAACAGGCTCTCCTGATCAGGGACAAAGCCAGGGAATTGGGGATCCCGTGCTCTCTCTACAGCGGTGGTCGAAACAAGATCCCAAAAGTTCCCGACGACCAGACCTGGCTCCAACTCCAGCTCGCATTCTGTCAAAAACACCTTCTTAAGTAACCCCCTCCCCGCCAACCCCTTGACTTTCAGAGTCAGCAGCACACCCTCACAGAAGTGCGACTGGCCGATATCCTGATCCTCCTTTCGCTCGCCGCGATTTGGGGAGCCTCTTTCCTCTTTATGCGGGTCTCGGCACCCGACTTCGGGCCAGTCCCGCTGGTGGCCTTTCGCATGACGGTCGCCGGACTGGCCCTCACTCCGGTCTTTCTTCGCAAGGAGGCCCGCGATCTCTTCAAAGCCCATTGGTGGCAGCTCCTCGTCAGTGGAGTGGTCGGCTCAGCCATCTCCTTCATCCTCCTGAGTTGGGCAAGTCTTACCCTGAGCGCCGGGTTCACCTCGCTCATGAACTCCAGCGTCCCCATTTTCAGCGCCATCATCGCCGCCGTCTGGCTGGGTGAGCGACTCCTCGCCTCCCAGTTCGTCGGACTCGGCCTCGGCATCCTTGGGGTCCTCATCCTTGTGTGGGGAAAACTGGAATTCCATGACGACGGCCGCGGCTGGCCCATCGTGGCCTGCGTCATTTCCTGCCTCTGCTATGGCTTCGGGGCCAGCTGGATGAAGAGCAAACTTCAGGGTGTTCGTCCCCTCGTTGCCTCATCCGGCAGCCTCCTGGGCGCGGGCCTCGTCCTCATTCCCTTCGCTCTCACCCGCCTCCCCGAAAAGTCTCCTCCCCTCAGCAGCTGGCTCAGCGCCGCCGCCCTCGCCCTGATCTGCACCGCGCTCGCTTTCGTTCTCTTCTTCAAACTCATCCAACGCTCGGGGGCCACCGTCGCGACCTCCGTCACCTTCCTGATCCCCTTCTTCGGAATCTTCTGGGGCTGGCTCGTTCTTGATGAAATCGTCTCTGCTCAAATGATCGCCGGCCTCGCCGTGACCCTCCTCGGGACCGGTCTCATCACCGGAATGATCGGCAAACGAAAGGCCACTTCCTGAATCACGTATTGTTAAGCCATGAAATTCCTCATCTTTCTACTCCTCCCCTTCACCGCCCTCGCCGGCGAGTCACTCTTCAATGGCAAAGACCTCACCGGCTGGAAATCCGACGCCAAGGGCGACTTCCCCTATTGGACCGCTAAGGAGGGCGTCCTCCACTGCCAGTCCGGACCCAAGAAAAAGGGCTCCGTTCTCTGGACCACCAAGGAGTTCCAGGACTTCACTCTCACCCTCGAATATAAACTCGGCAAAGGCACCATCGACTCCGGCGTCATGCTGAAAAAAGCACACGACCAGATCCAGATCGGCATTTCCGGGTCCCTCAAGCGCGACCTCACCGCTTCGCCCTACATCCCCGGAAAAGGCTATCCGGTCGAAGGCAAGGAAGCCATCGCCGCCGTGAAACCCAAGGGCTGGAACGTTCTCAAAATCGAAGTCAAAGGAAACACCTATAAAACCTGGCTCAACGGAGTCGAAGGAGTGACCTACGAATCCAAAACCGCCATCGAAAAAGGCCCCCTTGGCCTCCAGCTCCACGGCGGAAAAGACATGGCCATCTCCTTCCGTAAGATCGAGATCGCCGAGGCAAAGTAACCGATGAGAATCTAAGGCTCATTTTCCCACCGTCGCCAAACGTGGAGCCTGATATGCTCCCCGGCATGGGATGGATGAGAACACTACTACTGGGCGATATCGGCAACCGACTCGATATTGCGGATGCCGAAGATTCGATCAATCTGCTTGTTGACCACCAGCGTCAAACAGCCTCAAAGCTGAAGACCAAAGACCTTCGCATTGATCAAATGATTGCTGAGTTGGCCAGGCAGAAGCTCGCGATTCAAGCACCCACCCGATTCCTTGTGCACAAAGAGATCGTCTCGGAGGAAGAACTGAACGACTTCATTCAGGAAGTCGATGCCGAGGACGGGGTTCTTGACGGGAAAATGACCTTGGACCACGACAAAGTCAGACTGAGGTTTCAAACCTAAAAAAAATGATCGCCCCCGGGGAGATTCCCGGGAGCGATCAGATGATTTTAGATTGAAAAGGTCGTGGCCCCTTAAACGGTGCAAATTTCCACGGCCTCTTTCAGCGAGGTGAGCGGATCGCGTTTTGGCCGAAATTCCTGACCAAGGTAACCTTCGTATCCCATCGCGGCGAGAGCTTTGGAGATTCCCCGGTAGTTCAACTCCTGGGTGTCATCAATCTCATTGCGCCCCGGAACACCAGCGGTGTGGAAGTGCGAGATCGCCTCCTTGTGCTTCGTGAAGGTCGCGATGCAGTCGCCCTCCATGATTTGCATGTGGTAGATGTCATAGAGAAGCTTGAAGCGATCCGAACCAACCGCATTGACGAGATCAACACCCCACTGGGTGCGGTCGCAAAGGTAGTCCTTGTGGTCCTTCTTGGAGTTCAAGAGCTCCATCGAAACGGTAATATTGTGCTTCTCGGCGATCGGTATGATGCGCTTCACCCCTTCGATACTGTTCTTCAAGCCCTCCTCATCAGTGAGTCCATTCCGGTTTCCCGAGAAGGCAATGATCTGCGGCACATTGCCGGCCTTGGCGGCGAGAGGAATGGCCTCCTCGTAGATCTTCACGAGCGTGTCGTGATTCTCCTTCTTCTCAAAAGAGGTTCCAATGCCGCCGACTCCGTTGATGGGACGGGGGCGCCCCATCGCGCAGGTCAGTCCGTGCTTGGCCACCGTGGCCCACTGCTCCGGGAAAAGAATCTCAATCGATTCGATCCCGATCTTCTTCACCTCGACACAGAATTGCTCCAGCGGAATGTTTCCAAAGCACCAGTGGCAAACAGAGTGCTTGAACTTGGCCCCTGCTTTTGTGGCTTCGTCTTCGGCAGCTTTGACCTGGGTCCCAAGGGCGGCAAAGATGGCGGCTGTGGCAGCGCCACCGGAAAGGGCGGTGAGTGATTCTCTTCGATTCATAACTGGTATTAATACACGACAGGAATGGGTTCTTTGTCGAGAATTTGTAGCGATTACAGCAATTCCCAGTGGCCGGAACTGCCTGAGGAGTTCAAGAGGAATCAGGCAAATCAACCCTCAATTTTTATTCTCAGGAACAGTGCCAGGCCCATTGGTGCCCGGTTGAGCGGTGACTTCGCAGCAGATCCTCCCGCAATTGAACATGACCGGGACGGATCATGCCACTTTTTGCGGGCCCCGAAGTGCCATTCGCGCCAGCCCGTTACGCTACTCTTCCTCCGTTCCGCCCAAGGTCACGTTGATGTTGTATTTGTTCTGGAGGTGGGAGTGGGCTTTGCTGGCTTGGCCGGATTTGGGATAGCGTTTGCAGGTGAGTTGGAAGGTGCGGATCGCTTTTTCCTTATCCTTGGCTTCCTCGTAGGTGAAGCCGATTTGGAGGGTCGCTTCGGCGGCGGATTTTTCGACGATCTTGATTTGATTGTAGAGGACAATCGCTTCCTTTTGTTCGCCGAGGCGACGGTGGCATTTGGCGATGGCGAAGTAGTCACCCGGGAAGCGGTCGACCTGGCGGTAACTGGCGATCGCTTTTTTCCAGTCGGAGAGTTTTTCGTAGCAGCCCGCGATGGCCCAGAAGTGGTCGCCGGAATGTTCGCCGTCGATTTCGAGGAGGTGACGATAAACTTCGATGGCTTCGTTGATCTTTCCTTCCTCGAGATACATTCCGGCGATGACTTTTTGGCCTGTCACCTGGTCATCGAATTCGCCGTAGAGGCGGCGGGCCTGATCGCGTTTTTCGCGGGCGATGGACCATTGTGCTTGTCGACTGCGGAGGTCGTCATCGAGACCGAACTGTTTTCCGATTTCTTCGTAGACCTGCCAGGTGTCGGCGGGGCGACCGAGGGTTCCGTGGAGGTCGGCAACCCGGTAGAGAAGGTCCCTGGCGATATCGGGGCGGACCAGCATTTCGGCGCGGAGTTCGGAGATGAGTTGGTCGCCGAGTTTGAGGGCGGCAGGTTTGGTCTTGGGTTCTTTGAGGAGGTGTTGGACGGCCTTGGCGGAGAGGCTGAAGACTTGATCGAAAAGAGCGGGCCCGGTGTAGGTGGTGGCGAGGGCCTTTTTGCCTTCCGCGAGCTTCTGTGCGAAGCAGTGGAGCTCGGCGAGTTCGTGGCAGGCTTTGATGCAGATTTCTTTGGAGGTCTCGGTGCGCTTGACCTTGAAGGTGAGTTCATTGAGGAGGGAGAGGCGTTCCTCAATGTCCTTATGGAGGCGGGCGTAGTGGAGGAGATCCTGTCGGGAGCGGATCGCGATTTCGTGATCGGGGTATTCCTTGATGAGGAAGCGGAAGGCCTTTTGAGCTTCTTTAACCAAGCCCATGGTGCGGTAGGCATCGCCCATGCAATAGGCGGCGATGGTCGCTTCATGGGATTTTGGCCAGTAGTCGATGACCGATTGAAAGCCGTCCCGCAGCGCGGTCTTGGGCTTCTTGAGATTCATCATGGTGTGGCTCCACATCAACTGGGCGTAGGGGGCACCGGGGCTCTTTTCGTAGAGGGTCAGAAACTTCTCGTACTCGGCGAGGGCAATCTTGAACGTGCCGGCGAGGAAATGTTTTTCGGCGATCTTGATCTGGTAACGTTCCACCTCGCGCATCTTTTCGAAGGTCGCGACTTCGATTTGTTGCAGAGTGGTGAGGGCCGCGTGGCTGGGAGGAGCGAGTGCGGTGAAGAGAAAAAAGATAATGAATCGTACGGGCATGGGAATTGGTCGGGGACGGGTTACTTCTTCGTGGCTTCGAGCCATTTATTATACTCGGCGTGGGCGTAGTAGATGATGTTGACGCCGAGTTGGTAGCTCGATTCCCAGACTTCGCGGGGGACGCCGGAATGGCCGTCGGCCCAAGCGTCGCCAATGTCGCCGGGATGGTAGTAAGCGACGAGTCGTCCGTCCACCACCCAACCAAGAGCGTTGGAACGACCATGGGGAGCGACGATGGGAAGGCGGGGCAACGGATAGGGAATGCGGTGGATGGCGTGGTCCAAATAAACGGAGATGGGTTCGATTCTCGGAAGGACCTTTTGCATCATCGAAACAAACTGCCCTTCCCAGCCGGAGCTCCCGCCATTATCGCCGAAGAGCATGCCGTGGTGCTCGAGGAGATAGCTGCGCATGATTTTAAGCTCCTTCGCGCTCAGGTTGATGTTTTGCTGGCCGGTCATGTAGACCATGGGCGGGCTTTTGCGGGCCGGGAAGCTCTTGAGACGACCAATTTCCATGGGCTCGGGTCGATCGCTGACCGGGTGGCCGGTGCGAACGCCGTATTCGGTGAGGAGGTTCAGATCGGAACCGCGATCCATGTCCTGTTCCCAGTCACCGCCATCGTACTTCAAGCGGATGAAGCGCACCTTGCCACCGGTGCTGCCGGCCGAGAACCCCGCGCCATCGCCCTTGCCTTGGCCGATCTTGTAGAGGTGCTCGGTGACTTCGAGGACCTGCAGTTTGACATCATCGATCGGTGGCGGGTTAAAAAGGACGCTGCTGTAGGGATTGATGACATACTTCTTATGAATGACCTTCTGAATTTTGACGACCTGCTTAAGCTGCGTCTCTTCACCTCCGCCGAGCGGCGATTCGTAAAGGCTGCATCCGGAGAGCCGGGTCAGGATGAGCGCCATGACACCGAAGAGGCAGGTGTAGGTGAGGAGGGTGAAGATGGACTGGCGAAGCTTGTTGTTCTTGTTGCCAAAATACCAGGCCACGAGTTGGCGCGGGTCCCAGGTGCGTTTCCTTGCGTTTGGTTCAGGAAGGCGTTTTGTTTCGCGGTCGATCCACCACACGGACCACCCCAGTCCAAGGAAGAAGGCCCCGGCGGTGCCGAATTGGATGATACCGGCGGCAAGGGAGTAGGAGTGGTTGAGGAGCGGGAGATGGGCGAGGAGTTGCCAAAGGGGAAGGTAGGAAATGCTGAAGATAGCGCGGCGGACGACGAGGGAGGAGCGTCGGTGGCGGCGGATCCAGTAGCAGCAGACCGGGAGGGCGGAGAGGAATCCGATGGTGAGCGTCCACTTCCCCAACCAGAACCAGGCGTGGGCATCAATCCAAAGCAAGCACCAGAAGACCGCGTAGATTCCGGTCAGCAGGATGGGCCGGGGACTTTGGCGGACGGGGAGTTTCGGTGGAGTGGGCATCCGGGTGGCAGATGGCTGATTCGGACTACTCCAGATCCTTCAGGAAATCCTCGCCTTTGTCCTCGAGGGGATTGGAGTTCGGGGGAGCGGGGAGCTGTTCGTTGACGCCGAGAGGGGCCAGGTTCACTGGTTTTTCGGGATCGGTGATATTGGGCTCTGGGACGGGAGGGACCGGGGTTGGTGCTGGAGTTGCTGCTTCGGTGACCGGCTCGGGGTCTGGTACTGGTTTCTCGCCGAAGAAGTAAGGGATTGCGGTGAGGGCGGAAATCGTGCCGGTGACAAGAATGATGGAAAGGATGGTGGCGCGGAAGAGTTGGCTGGAGGCGACAACGCCGAGCATCTCCTGGGGGCCTTTGCCGCGGAGTTGGCTCAAGAATTCCTTCAACTCCGAGACGGTGGCGTTGGAGTTGGCTTTGAGCTCGCGGAGGTCGGCCTGGGTGCTGGCCATGGAGGTGCGGTCTGCTTTGGAGCGTTTGGGTTGGCCTTTCATGGTTTGGTCGAAGTTTCTTCGGGCTCGAGAATGTGAACGAGATCGCCACCGGCTTCACTGATGGCGGCGATGACGGGTTCGAAGTGGGAGGCCTTGGCCTCTTTGTGGACTTTCAGGAAGACGTTGCGTTGGCCGGAGGGGGCATCGCCGAGGACGGAAGAGAGGGCTCCGGCGAGTTCGTCGGGCGAAATCTCTTTACCATCGAGGTAGACTTTAAAGCCGGAGTCGATGGCGACGCTGGCGAGGGGTGCGGCGGCCATTTTGATGTCAGCGAGCTTGGCGGGCTGCCACTGGATGTGGCTGTCGTCCTGGGCGCGCGCGAGGATGACGAAGAAGATGAGGAGCAGGAAGCCGATGTCGCCCATTGCGAAAGCGGGGACGGAGGCGGTGAGCTTTTTGCGGGGAAGTTTCATTCGACCGTGATGGTGCGTTTGGATTCCAACTCAAGAGTGAGAATACCGCCGGCTTGTTCGATGACCTGGGACACGCGAATCCAGATCGGGTAGGGCGTGTTGGGCGCGCTTTTTACGACGACGATGCGGTCGGCCTCGCGGGTCTTTTTTTGGAGGGCGGCGGTGAGGCGGCGGGTGAATTCGGGAAGTTGGAGGGGGCTGCCGTCGAGAACGATGCTGGTGGGAGTGATGGAGACCTCGATGTTTTTGCTCTGTTCGCGTTTCTCAACCTGCTCCTCGGTTTTCGGAAGGATCTGGGCGAGCCCGGTCTCCGGCTGCACCGCGGCGCAGACGAGGAAGAAGATGATGAGGATGAAAGCGATATCCGAACTGGCGCTGGCCGGCGGATCAACGAGCATCTTTCCGCGTTTCAGTTTCATGAGGAGCCTTTGTCGAGAGTGAGGCGGAGGGTGACAACTTCGATGAGTTCGGCAGCGGAGGATTCCACCTGGAGAACGAAATCGTTGATGATGCCGGTGAAGTAGTTGAAAGCCATGTAAGCGGGGATGCCGACGACGAGACCGAAGGCGGTGGTGAGGAGGGCGACGCGGATACCGGAGGCGGCGGCTTGTACGATGTTCTGCGTTCCAATATTGGCCTCGATGTCTCCGAAGGCGACGATCATGCCCTGGACGGTGCCGAGGAAGCCGAGCATGGGCGCGACCGAGGCGATGGTGGCGAGGATGGGGAGATGTTTTTCAAGGGCGGCGACAATGTTCACGCCGTAGTTCTCCATGCTCTTGATGACCTGCTGTTCCATCTGGGCCTGATCGTAGTTGAGACGGCGGAGGACGAGGTATTTTCGGAGTCCGCTGGAGAGGACGGCGGGGACGGGGCCACGGGCGGCGTCGCAGAGTTTGAGCGATTCCTCGACCTTATCCTCGGAGAGGAGATTGACGACTTTTTCCCGGAGTTCACTGGCATCGGTTTCAAGGAGCTTGAGGCTGCGGTAGCGTTCGATAATGACCGCGATGGCGAGGACGAGGAGCGCGAGGAGGGGCCACATGAAGAGGCCCCCTTCGAGGAGGAGCTTGAGCGCGCCGGTCTCGAAGAAGCTGGCGGCGAGAGGGAGTTGATTCATTTTGGTCCAGTGTGAGATTTGTAAACTTGATTGTGGATTCCGACGTTGATGAGGAAAACGATTTTTCGGCTTCTTCGATGCTTAAGTGTCATCTTCAGTCTCCCAGGCCAGGCCCCGATCCCTTAGCTCAGCAACGCGCCGATCAAATTTCTTGTCGCTCCTCCACACCCAGATCCGTTGACCAGCAAACAGCAAGGCGAAAACTCCCGGAATCATCCAATTCGAAACCAGCATACATGCGAGAGCTCCTAAAAGGCTTCCAAGCAGGGCCCCACCAAGGACACCGGATGCCGAGAAGCCCTTGGGAACAGCTTCGACCAGATCACGATGAGTTTCCGGTATGAGTTCTTGTATGTCTTTCTGCATCGTAGGTGATTAACTAAAGAGGATTCAAGTTGTCGCGTTATTGGTCGAGATTTGCTTCTTTTTCAAACTGGGCCAGAAGTTCGGGGAGAGCAAGGCGGCCACGGGAATATTTGGCGGCATCGCTTTCCGGGAAGTCCCAGCGGCAGCGGTTGTAGCGGCGGAAGGCGTTGGGGATGTCCTTGCCCATGCGGTAGCTTTCGCCCGCCCAGAAGAGGGCTTGCGCGGTGAGTTCCTGCTCCGGGAAGCGCTTGGCAAAGGCGTCGAAGGATTTGCCACCCTTGACGAATTCCTCGAGCTTGTAATGGCACTGGCCGATGCGGAAGGCCATCTTGGGCGTCCATTCGTGGTTGGGAAAACGTTCGAGGAACTTTGCTCCGACCGAGGCGGCGACGGCGTAGTCTTCCTTCAGGTAAAAGTGCTCGTTGATGCGGAGCATGACGTTGGCGATGAGCGGGCTCTTCGGGTAGGTTCCGGCAAGGGTGACGTAGGCTTCGAGGGCTTCGTCGAGTTCGCCGGCTTCCTCGTGGCATTGGCCGAGCTTGTATTGGGAATCAGGAGCGAGGTTGTGGTCCGGGTGGTTGCGGACGATGGATCCATAGGCGGCAATCGCTTCGTCCCACGCTTCCATTTCCTGGGAAAACTGACCGAGGAGATAGGAAACCCGTGGGGCGTATTTGGGATTCGGGTAGTCGTCCTGTAGCTCGCGGAGGACGCGGCGGCCGGAGGCCAGGTCGGCGGCGGCTTCCTCGTCGTGCTTGAGCCTGCGGTGGCTCTTGAAGAGCTCGAAGTAACTTTCCGCGATGTGGAACTGGGTTTGGATCGCGAGGTCCTCGTCTTTGTAGATCTTGCTGAAGGCGGCCATAACGCCATTCGTGCCAACCGCGACAGGGATCATGCACTCGATGATGGGTTGGCCATCCGGAGTTTGCGGAACGTTGTCGAGATAGCCGACGGTGATTTCATCGCCGAAGAAGGCTTCGATGTGTCCGTCGAAATTCCCGGAGGTGGGTTTGGCCCGGGCGAGGAGCGGGAAGGAAGCGCTGAAGACTCCACTGTGGGTGAGGGTTTCTTCGAGTTCGATGGTCTCGTCCTCGCCGCTGGCGGTGACGATGCGGATGAGGGCCTTGTCGCGTTCGCTGGAAATGTCGCGGTCGGGGTCTTCGAGCCGGAGGAAAATTTTTTTGCCCACGTGGGCGATTTCGGCTGGTTCCAAATATTCCTGATCGGTGATCCGGAGCGTGGCGGCTGAGAAGAGGGCGGCGGAGGCTTTGAGGGAAGCGTTCGAGGATTGATCAGCGTAGCTGGCGGTGAAGGTGTCCGTGCCGATGACGCTGAGTACGGCAAGTGCGGCGGTCTTGTCAGAGCCATCGTCGAGGGCAGCCTCCGGATCGTCATCGACCGGAAGGATGATTTTTCCAAGGCCTCCCCTGGGAAGTGATCCGTCTTCGGGCACGATATTCGCGCTTTCCGGACCACCGAGGAGGAGAGGGATTTGTCCCACAAAGCGTCCTTCCAGTAAGGCCGGGTTACGGGCTTCTGCCAGCGATTCGTCATCGGTGGCGAAGGCGCGGGAGAGGACGCATTCGACGTGGATGGTAGCACCTTGGCTGGTGACGACATCGACCAGAACGGAACTGCGTGAATCTTTGGCCTGATCAGGGTCGATGACCTCGACGGTGAGCGGGAGGCGGTATTCGACCTTGCTGACGTAGTCGGCGGGTCGGGGGCCATCGATCGGGATGAGTCGCGGAACGCCCTCCACCGGGGTCTCGCTGTCCATAATCTGGATGCGGGCTTCGGTCGGTTCGTTGAGGAGGACGATCGTTTCACGATAGAAGGCGTGGCCGGGGAAAGTGTTCTGGGTGTCTTTGTAGCGCAGGTAGACCTTGTCTCCTTGTTTGACGACGATCTTTCCTTCGGTGGCTTCGGCGGCGGTGTCGATTTCGGCGAGGAAGACTCCGGTCGAGGATCCGGTCTCGATGGCGGAAAGCTTGAATGGGGGATCGGCATTGATCTGCACTTCGACTTCGATCTGGTCCCGATCGAGTCCGATATCAAAATCGAAGTCGACGACCTCGGCGACGATTCGTTCACCGGGTTCGATGCGGAGGAGTTCCTTGCGTGCTCCCCTCACCGAGCCGGCGCCATCGCGGGCAAAATCATAGCTGATTGGGGTGATCTCTCCGTTGTAGTAGGTCGCGGTGAGCGATTGGGTGAGGAGGCGGTTGCGTTGTTCGGCGCCTGCGGTGAGTTCATCGAGGTAGGAGACCTTGACGGTGTCGCCCGGGGCGAGTTCGAGGATGTCATTGCCTGCGAGTTCCAGAACGTCGGCTGCGGGCGGCATGTGTTTGCTGCCACCTCCGTTGATCTCGACATTGCTGATGGCAATGGCATCGCCACGGTATTCCAGGAATTCAAAATCAATGTAGCGAAGCTCGCGGGATGGCATGGAGAGCGTCCAGCGGTTTTCCTCCTGTTTGATTTCAGCAGGTGGAACGGGGCTGTATTTCTGGATGTCGGGGGCGGTGGCCGGGTCGAAATCAGCGGCGACGAAGGGACGCATGGTGAGGGTCGCTGATTGCCGGTTCTCCCGGGCCCGGCGGGCCTCGACGGATTTTATCTCGGGGCTCGCGATGGTGAGGATGGTCAACTCATGCACGCCACGGGGAGCAAAGAGGTCGATGCCTTGTTCACCGGCACCGACGGGAAGTTCGAGCCGTCCGTTGAGCATGACGGCGGTGTTGCGTCCAGAGACCTCAATTCGCAGGGCTCCCTCGCGTTCCTGCACGAAGGGCCCGGACCACAGGAGGAAGTAGGCGTCTTCTCCTTCCTCGGGCGCTTGCCATGACAGGGTGTCGACTTTCTTGATCCCGGTTGGTTCGATCTTTTGAACGAGATCGACAATCTCCTTCCAGGAATATTTCTCGCGTAGATTTTTGGCGGGCGTTTTGTAAATGCGGAGGTGCATGCCGGTCTCCGGAAATTTCAGGGGGGGGGCTTCGGCGGCAGGAGGGAATGCGGCGAGGTTGAACCAAAACCGTCCGTCATGGCTACCGCGAACCTGCATGCGGACCGGAGCTTCTTGTTCGGATTGCGGGGAGCTCAGGGTGATCGATTCGGTCGGTCGGAGTTCCTTCATATCGACCGAGAGTGATTTCGGAGCCGCGCCATCAGGTTCACTGCGCCAGGTGGTGTCGAGGGAATGGTCGATCGCCATGAGCGGGCTGTGGTCGAGAGCGGAATCGGAGGCCTGGGCCCCTGCGGGGAGTTCGCCGGTGCGGGTCATGCCGCGAAAGACGCCGCCGTGAAGGCTCTCTTCCTCGATCATGAGCTGGACTTCGTCACCGCTGGAGGCGGAGAGCTTGATGTTGACCTTGTCCTGGGCAGCGGTGAGGTCGCGGTCGCCGTCCTTGACCTGGAGGTAGATCAAGTTGCCGGGTTTGACCTGGTTCTTCGGTCGGGAGGCGGAGCGGGATCGTTCTTTTTCGCGGCCCTCGATTTCCTTTTTCAGGGTGTCGGTGAAGGACGCATCATCTTTGTTGATGATCTCGCTACTGGCCACTTCAAGCGATCCGTCCGAGGCGATACGCAGGCGGGTGTTGCTGAGAAATTCGAATTGAAACTGCTTCTTGAATTCATCGGGGTAGTCGACCGTGATGACGTCGCCACCGGTGACCTGGAGGACGCCATCTCCGGTCTTTGCTTCGCCGAGGATGGTGGGGAATTCGGTGAGGAAGATCCCCTTGCCTGCCCCGCCGCTGGTGAGGAAGGATTCCTCGCGATCATTTCCAGGCTCGGTGCGAACGACGACCGGGATGCGGGTATCGCCGCGGCTGATGCCGAGGTCGGGATCCTGGACAACGATCGAGAGGGCCTTGCCGGGGGTGTGCCAGAGTTTTGATTCTTGTCCGAGGCGCCCGACGGCGCGGAGCGTTTCGAGTTGGGTGAGGAAGCGTTGCTCGACCCCGTAGACTTCGGCAAGGTTGTAGAGCGTTTCGTTGGCGAGTTCAGCGTCAGGGGCATGCTCGAGGACGGCGAGGAAGATCCTGCGGGCTTCCTGACTGTCGTCCTGGCGGATCGCGAGCACTCCCTGGAGGAAGTTGGCGCGGATTGCGATCGCCGGGTTGAGATTCTCCGAGAGATCAGCGAAAATCCCCCCGGCCTGATCATAGACCCGCTGCGCCATGTAGGTTTCACCGATGCCGAAGCGGGCCTCGATGGCTTCGGGTTGGTCTTTGTAGATGTTCAGGACGGTGGTGAACTCGGCTCGGGCGATGTCGAACTGCCGTGCCCGTTGGTAGTTGCGGGCGAGGAGAAGTTGGATACGTGACTTGTCGCGCACGTCAACTTTTTCCGCTTCACCGAATTTGATCATCCATCCGCGGAGAATGTCCTCGGCCCGTTCGTGATCTTCCGGAGCACCTTGGGCGATGTGGGTTTCAGCTCCGAAGAGGAGGAGCTCGACCGGAAGCTCATGACGGTGCGTGTCGAAGAGATCCTTGTTCGCATAGTAAGCCTGCTCGGCGAGTTCATCTTCTCCGAGGCGGAGGTGGAGAATGATTTGCAAGAGCGGGGCAATGGGGCTGTCGGCGGGAATGTCGGCGCTCATGCTGCCCATTTCACCATAGGCATTTCGGAGAATGTTGCGGGCTTGCGTTGTTTCGGCAGTGCCGACTGAGCGGATCGTATTGAGGAGGCCGTTGAGAATCGTGGCGCCGAGCGCAAAGTCCTCACGGGCGAGGGCTGCTTGAGCGTAGGGATAGATGCGTTTCCAGGATTCGTGGTGGGGGTCGACTTGTTGGATGAGTGATTGAGCTTTGAGAAGGCGGCCGATCGATTTTGGCTCGTTGGCGAGGAGTTCCATCCCGGCTTCGGTGCTGACGCGGCCAAGGCGGAGGTCGCGGACCATGCGGAATACGCGGTTTTTCTTCTCCTTCGACCAGTCCCCGGGCTTGGCATTGCGGGCGGTCTCCAACCAGGTTCGGGCCGGCCATTCGCCCATGCCCCAGGGGCGGAAAGGATCTTTGTCGGCGCGGGCGCGGGACTTTTTCAGGAGCGACTCCATTGCCCCGAGCTGGTCGGCGAGGAAGAGCAAGTTGCCGAGTTCCGCGGTATAGGTTCCGTGATGGTCGGTGTCAGCGGCGGCGCGGGACTGGAGAAATTTTTGTGCGGCGGCGGGCTCGAGAGTGGAGGCGAAGCGACGGGCACAGGACACGTATTCCGGGTTATTGGGGTCCAGATCCATGTGCCACTTCCACCAAGCGGTCGCTTCGGCTTTCATCCCGATCTCGCTCATGACGTCACCAATGCGGGTGCAGTGGGCGGCGTTATTTTGGCTTTGTTTCGCCGATTGGGTGATCCAGGGAATTGCTTTTCGAATGATCCCCTCGTCCTTGGTTTCCACGAGACGATACCAGGTATCGTAGCGGGCCGGGGCCGCGGGGATGCCAAGGAGATGACGAGCGGCAGCGAGTTTCATTTCTGCAACTTCCTTTTTCTCGGTGTAAACGGCTGCTTCGAGCCATTGTTCGGCGGCCCCGAGGTCCTTGGGGAATTCCTGGCAGAGATTTTGGTAATACTTCGCGGAGCTCGCTTTTGATTTGCCGCCGAGGTGGTGGCGATAGGCATAGGCCAGGCGCGCTAGAACGAGATGCCGTTGCTCCTTGCTGAGTTTTTGCTGGAGGAGTTTCTGGCACGCCTGTCCGGATTTCCCGCCCTTTTCCCGGGTGTTCTTCCAGAGTTTTGTGACGGAGTCATTTTGGTGGGCTTTCTTCGCTTCCTGCCAGGCGCGGTTGTGGCTCTTGTCTTTCGGCGCGCGCTTCCAGACGTTGTCCTGGAATCCATCGAGATGTGGAAATGCTTTCGCGCTGGCACTCACTGCAGCGAGATCTTTACGGAAGGTTTCCTCACCGGTGGCGGATTCATAGAGGAAGCCGGTGATTTCCTCCGACCATCCATCCACGCTGGGAGATTTTGCGAGATATTCATGCGCCATGCGCCTTGCTTTAGCGGTGTCCTTCAGGCCGTCACGATAGACATCGAGGGCCAGCACGGCACGCAGGGTGCCCGCTCCGGCGGGGTTCTTGCCGATCAGCTTGAGGAGACCCTGCTCGGCGCGTTTGAGGTTTCCGCCACACCAGCGGACGTAGGCCCGGGGAAGATCGGGAATGGAGGTGTTCTGGCTAAGAAGGTCTTCCGCGATGGAGAGTGCCCGGGCGGTGTCCTTGGCCTTGGCGGCAGCTTCCGCAGCTTGGGCCAGGGGGGCGTAGCGGTCCTCGCGATGCGGATAGGCGGCAAGGTAGCGGCGGGCTTCGGCCTCGATTTCTGCGGGGGGGGTTGTCGCACTGGCCATCGCCTGAACCAGACTCCGGTGGATGTCGTCCCGACCCGGAGTGTGCGCTTTGCGAAATGATTGGATGGCATTTTCGAATTGTCCGAGGCGGGACTCGAATCGCCCCGTGCGGAACCAAAGATCACGTTTCGTGTTCTCATTCAGGGGAGCCTTGCGACGTATGAGAGCCTTGGCGATTTGCAGTCCCCCGGCCCATTGCTCGGCCCGTTCGGCGGCGTTCATTCCTTGAAATCCCACACCGGTGAGAAGTAGGCCGGCGGGAAGTTTGGCCACCATGGCCACCGCGAGGGAAGAGGCCTGCTTGAAGGCGGTTCCGTTGTTGGCTTGGATGAACAAACGCAAGGCGCGGACCCCTTGGTCTGTCGTGCCGCCGTTTTCCCAGATCGTGCGGCGCTCTGCGGCGGCGGAGTTGCCACGACCGGTGTGTTCATACGCGGTGGCCATCCGGTCGCGGACTGAGTTTGTCAGGGCATGTTTGGGGAAAATTGCAAAGAACTGTCGTCCGGTCACGATGACGTCATCATGGCGGGCGGTGACCGCATAGCCGTCCATCAGCTTCAGCGTCATGGCGGCCCGTTTCGGGTTTTCCGTTTGAGCACGCGAGAACTTTCCGGTGGTCCGAATGAGCCCGAAGACCTGTTCATTTTCCCAATAAAGTTCAGTGAGGGCGAGCATCAGCTTCGCTCCGGCGGACGAGGACTCGACGGTCTCCTTGAGTTTGGCCTCCAGGTCAGCGGCCTGGTCGGCATGGACCGGGACACCGAGGGCGAGAACGAAAACGAGGGCGAGATGGGGAATAGGTGTTTTCAAAATCCTGCTTTTTTGAGCGCTTCAACGATCTTATTGGCCTCCGGGGCGATTTCGCTTTCGGGGTAGTCATTGATGAGTTGTTCAAACTTGCGGCGGGCTTCCGGCTTGCGTTTGAGTTTGTAGAGACAGCGACCATAGTTGAAGAGGATGACGTCGAGGAAGTTCGCGTCGGGATGGTCGGAAAGAACGTTCTCAAAGACATCAACGGCCCGGGAGTAGTCTTCCTTCTGGTAATAAAACGCGGCCATCTTGGCGACCGCATCACCGACGCGCCCGGAATCGGGGAATTGCTCGTAGACCTTCTGGTAGGCGAGGAAGGCTCTTTCGAAGAGCTGTGCGGATTGGCCGGCAGTGGCCTTCAGAGCCATCGCTTCGTAACATTCTCCGGTGTAGAATTGGCCTTCACCCCGAAGTGGACTGGAGGGGAGCTTGGCGATGCTGGCGTAGAGGCTGATGGCACGCGGGAAGTTCTCACGCTTTCGCTCGACGTGGGCTTGTTGCAACATCGCTTCGTCCACGAAAGAGCTGGAGGGAAACTCGCTCAGGAGGCGTCGACTCATGCCGAGGGCAAGGTCGAGCTGATCCATCGCAAAGTAGATCCGCCAAAGTTGCACGTAGGTTTCCTCGAGGAGCTTGCCGCCGACCTCGCGTGCTTCGGTGAGGATTTCTTCACAGACATCAAGTGCCTCGGTGTATTTCAGGTCGGCTTTGTCGTTGAGTCCGAATTCCTTGTAGTGATTGCCAACCTCGGTGAGGGCCGAGGCGGTCCGGAGTTGGGTTTTGAGACGGAGTTCCTCGTCGGAAATTTCGGTGCGGGTGACGCGCACTTCGCCCAGGTTTCCTTCGATGATCCTGGTTTCCGAGGTGCGGACGATCGTCGCATCGCTGATGTTCCGGTCGTCGCGATAGACCAGACGGACCGTCTGGCCGGGTTCACCGGTGAGCACGCCTTCGGCGGTCCCTCGGCGGAGCGGGATGGCGAGGCGAAAGGTGCCCTTTTGGTCTTGTTCCCGCAGAGTGACCGGGACCGAGCGGACCATGAGGAGCGGGTCGATCTGGGATTTGAGGTCTTCGCCATCCGGTCCCTCTTCCAGTTCTCCGCTGGCGACGCGTTTGGCGAGTTCATCGTCAATCTCGTCCACCGTCTTGCGGCGAAAAATTTGGATCGTGGCTTCGATTTTGTCCGCGCCTTCGCTGGTGTCGTGATCGGCGTCGGTGATCTGGAGGTGGAGGGATTTACCAAGGACGGCGGCGGGGAGGTCGCGGAGGTAGGAGCCATCGGTGATGCGGGCGACTCCATTGCCGACCACCACGACTTCCTTCAAGCGTTTCTCGTTGAAGCTCTTTTCGGCGGTGTGGGCGTCGATGTAGGTGACCGTGATTCTATCGCCTCCCCGGACTTCCAGGGTTCCGTTGTTCGGCACGGCCTTGTCGAGGCGGGTCGCGATGCGGCCCAGCGCGATGCGGGCATTGCGCCCAACCGGATCACAGAAGAGTGTTTCCTCGTCGCCGCCTTTCGTGCGGCAGCGGACTTCGATCCGGGTGCCGGGTTCGAGGATGGCGAAGTCCTGATCATCGATCTTCACGTAGAGGCGTTTGCCCGCTTCGACTTTTTCGATGAGCGAGTCCTTGTTTGAAAGGGCCGTGCCTACTTTCTCGAGGGCTTCGATGGCCCGGCTGTAGTGGTCGAGTTTGAAATGGCCGAGGCCGATGTAGTAATACGCTTCGTTGACTTCGGGGGAGGTCGGGAATTGCTCAATGACGTCACGCATGATGCTGAAGCACTTTCCGTAATTACCGGCTTCGTAAAAACAGGTGCCGGTGTTCAGGAAGGCGTAGGCACGTTTCTCATCGTCTTCGTTGCTCTCGATGGCAGCCGCTTCGTAGTGCAGGCGCGCCTTGTCAAAGTCCTTGATTTCCTTGAGGAGATGATCGCCGAGACGCAGGTGGGCTTCGAAGCGGATCTGGCTGCGCGGATAGCGCTCGACCACCGATTCCCAAATTTCGAGGGCTTTTTCGTTTTCTCCGAGTTCAAGACGGGCATCGCCGGCTTGTAAGAGCTTGCGGGCCGCACGGTCCTCGATGATGGAGCCGCGCACAGCGGTCTTCGGTGACTGGGCGAGGAGTGGCAGGGCGAGGAAAAGAGGGAGGAAGAGGCGAGCGATGAAGTAACTCATATTTTTCAAGCGAACAATTCGTGGATGGGAGTCGCGCCCTTGGGGACGACGCGCATCGGGCGGCCTTGGGGGGTGAGGAGCTCTTTTTCCTGGTTGATTCCCAGGGCATGACACATGGTGGCGTGGAGGTCGGAAACTTTGACCGGGCGTTCGGCGGGAGCCATGCCGTCTTCGTCCGAGGCTCCGACGATGGATCCCCCTTTGATGCCGCCGCCTACCATCATGGCGCTGAAGCAACGTGCCCAGTGATCACGTCCGCCGCCATCGTTGATGCGGGGAGTGCGTCCAAATTCGCTAAGGACCACCACGAGCGTTTTACCGAGCATGCCGTTCGCCTTGAGGTCGGAGATGAGCGAGGCAATGGCGGGGTCCATGGTGGCGCCGTGGTTGCGCATCGCTTCGAAAATGTTGCCGTGGTTGTCGAAACCACCCCGGTTGACCTGCACGAAGCGAACGCCTTTTTCGACAAGACGTCGGGCCAACAGGGCTCCGCGACCGAAGTCGGTGTTGCCGTATTTTTCGACCGTCCTGGGGTTTTCATCTTCCAACTCGAAGGCCTTCAGGGCAGGGCTCTCCATCAAGTTGACGGCGTCCTTCAGCGCCGTCTCGGAGGCCTTCAATTCCTTCGCACCCTTTTCGCCGGAGGTTCGGGCATTCATCTTCTCCAGGATCTGCAGCCGTTGCATGCCCCGGGCATGGCTGATGCCTTCCGGAAAGGCGAGGTAGGGATCTTTTTGGCCGGGACGACCGACAAAATAGGCTTCGCATTGCTGCCCGAGATAGCCGGCGCGGGCCGGTTGGCCGCTGATGCTGACCAAGGCAGGGAGGTCGCCGAGGGGTTCGCGTTCGTGCACCACCAATGAGCCGAGGCCCGGGTGCATGATGTTGGGTGATTGGTTGAATCCGGTCTGGAGTTCATACTGCGCCCGACCGTGGTCCCCGTTGGTGCCGGCGATGGAACGAATGAGCGCGCCATGATGCATTTGCTTGGCGAGCTGCGGAAAAATTTCCGAGATTTCCATGCCCTCCACGGAAGTTTTAATGGGATTGAATTCGCCCTGGACCTTGCGCCCCGGCTTGGGATCCCAAGTGTCGAGGTGACTCATACCACCGCTGTTCCAAAAGAGAATGACATGCTCGGCCCGGGCTTTGCCGGGAGCGGTTTGGGCCAAGAGTTGGCTGATGGGCATGCCGAGGAGGCTTGCGCTGAAGGACTTCAGCATGCGGCGCCGGGTGAATTGGTAATTGGGGCAGGACATTTTTTTGGGACAGTTTACGTTAGGGGATGCAGTCGGTAAAGAGAGGTCTTCGCAGCAGAGCTGCCGGGAATTGATCATGACCGGGACGGATCATGCCACTTGTTGCGTATCGTTGAGGTTAAGGAAGAAAACGGAATTCGTTGGAGTTGAGTAGCGCCCAGCGGAGATCGGCCATGCCTTCGGGATCGTCATTGACGATGGCGCGGGCGTCGGCTTTTTCCTCCGGGCTTGGAAGACGGGTCAGGATTTCCCGGTAGGCCCAATCGATGGCGAGGTCCTGGTCCTTTTTCAAGAGACGATGGAGTGGTTCGAGCGAGCCGACGCGGGAGGCTTCGTGGGTCATGCGACCGTTGAGCATCATGAGTTGTTGGCGCAGCGAGGAGGCTTCATCCCGAAACTCGCCCAAACCCGTGCGGGCCGGTTGCCCGAAGACCCGGAGGAAGTGCGCCGGCGGCGCGGGGGTGGCCATCCGCATGGCGCTGTCAAAGCGAGGATTGTCATCCACCGTTTCAATGACCGTCTCGGTTTTGTATTTCATCACCTTGCGCTGCTCGTCCTTTTGCATCGCGGCCATTTCCTCGGCCTTGATTTGCTCGTCGGATTTCTCCCGCATCGATGCGAGTTCGGTTTGCTCCTTGCTGCTGAGAATCGAGCTAAAGTCGATCTTCAGTGAAGACTCGAGGTCGTATCCGTCATCGCGCATGGCGGGTTGCCCGCCCATCATCGTTGCTTCGCCTTCACCTCCTGCTTCGACCATGGTGAACTCTCCGGTCGGAACCTGGATTTCACGGGAGACTTTTTTGTTGTTTGCGCCTTTTGGCCATTTGAAATCTTCGAGGTGTCCGGCGACCACGATGCTGTCGTAGAGAACTTCTCCGAGCATCCGGCGGGTCGGGGCGGCGGAAAAATTCAATTCGCTCTTTTCGCGAACCTCGATGGGGGTATCGGCGGGCAGGGCAGAGCGCCGGTAGGCGTCGGAAAGGGTGATGATTCGCACCAGAGTCCGGAAATCATAGCCGCTGGCGATGAACTCCTGCGCGAGGAAGTCGAGCGTGGTGGGATGGTGGAGTCCATTGTAGTCGGAGAAGTTGTCGAGCGGTTCCACGAAGCCGTGACCGATCAATTCGGCCCAGACCCGGTTGACGAAGGCCCGGGCAAAGTAATCGTTGCGCGGATCGGTGATGAGTTCGGCCAGTTGGCTACGTAACTCGCTGGAGCGGTAGATGTCGCCATGCACGTTGAGCTTGCGACTTTCACTCTTGGCTTCCTCCAGCACCGGATCGTTGGGGCGGCCGACATTTGGTTCGACGGCATCGAGGAGGGCATCTAGGGAGGCGGTGTCATCATCGCTGGAGTTTTCCTGCTTCCTGGCGAGTCGGACCGCTTCAAAGCGTTGGATATGGCGGGGCGTTTTTTTGAAGTCGCCTATTTGGAATGGGAAACGCGGTTTGACTGGTTTGCGGTCACCTGGTTCGGCCTTGTCCTCCGGGGGCCAAAGGACCGTCATTTCCTTTCCTTCCGTCGTGTAGACCGTGCCGCCACGACGTCGGCTCTCCACCTTCTTGGTCATACCAAAGAAGGCTGCGAGGTCGTAGAAATCCTCTTGTTCCCAATCATCGAAGGGGTGATCGTGGCACATTGCGCAGCCGATCCGCACCCCGAGAAATATTTGAGAGGTGGCGGCCGCGAGCTCCATCGGCTGGGCATCGTCACCGAGGATGTATCCGACGGCTGGATTCGAGTTGGCCCGGCCCGAGGAGCTGATGAGCTCCCGCACCAGAACATCGTAGGGTTTCTCCTGCTCGAGGGATCCGTGGATGTAGGCCAGCAATTGATTGCCTCCGGTGACATTGGACCGGATCCGCAACATATCGGCCATAAAGATGGTCCAGCGGTCCGCGAAGCGAGGTTGGTTGGTGAGTTTTGAAATGAGCTTTGTGCGGCGATCCTTGCCCCAGCCTTCATACTCCCGCACTTCCTTCATCGTTGGAATTCTGCCGATGAGATCGATGGTGGACCGTCGCAAAAAGGCCGCGTCGTTGATTGTGGCCGTGGTGATGACCCCGGTGCCGGCATTTTCCCGCCGCAGAATATCGTCGAGCATCGCGGCCGCCCCGGTGTTCGAGCCCGGAGCTTTCGTCGGCATGGCCACCCGTTTGGGTGCTTCCGGCTTCCGCTCGGTGAGAATGATTCCTTCAGGCCAGTCTGCGCCAGATTCAACCCAGGCATCCAGAAGTGCGACCTCCTCGGGCTTCAAGGCCTGTCCTTCATCCGGCATCACCCCTTCGTCGATCGGGCGGAGGTGGATTCGGACCAAAAGTTCGCTCTTTGCGGGATTGCCCGGCACGACGGCGTCGGCCGTCTCTCCGCCCTCCAAAAATTTCTCATGCGTATCCATCCGCAGCCCCCCCTTGACCTTGGATTCTGTATGACAGCGCACGCAATTGCTCTCAAGGATCGGTTGGATTTGCTTCCGAAAGTCCGGAGCCGCAGCAAAAACGGGCAAAGCAGTTGCTAGAACGCTCAGAACGCGAATGATGGAATTTGGGAGGTTCAAGGTGTGGACAAGTTCGTATGGGAGCTAATCAGAATAGCGACCCTGAGAGGAAAACAAAACTATCGTTTCTCTTGAGTGAAATCAACAACACGAATTTTTGCTGAAAACGGCTATTTCCAACCAAAGTGGTTCTTTCCCAATCGGGTAGAACCCGGCGACGGGGCAGCGAAGGCCTCGTATTATTTGGGGATTCGATTCAAGGTGTAAAATGCGTCCGGATGATCGAGGGCCCGGCCACTGGCCGATTGAATCCCCTTCGTTCTCAATTCATGCACGTAAAGCGGGCGTAGCTCCTTCACCCGAAACCGCACCTTTAACCCATCTTTGGAAACTTCGATGCCACTGAGTTCGTGCAGCTTGGTCTCAATTTCCTCCCCACCATACCTCCTGGAATATTCGTAGGTGTAACTCCTCATCTCGAGCGCGCCCGCCCTGGTGATTGAGTCGGGATCGACCGGCGCGGTGAAGCGCAATTCAAATCCGTCCGGCTTTGCCCGCATTTCCCGGATCGCGAACGGCATCGCGCCCGAATGGACGACCCGGTGAAGTCCGTAGGATCGGTTTCCCAGCGAAGACCAACCGCGGTTCGTCATCCCGACAAAAAGCGATCCGTCCGGAGCAAAGCTCAAGCGAATGACCGCGGCGGGAAAGCCTCCGAGAAACGGAAAGCAAGCGCCCTGATATTCGCCATCAACTTTTTCAAGAAAAACGCGGTTCACGGAGGAGTTGGTGAATTCCCCTACCAAAAGTTGCCCATCGAAGGGCCCGAATTTTCCATTCTGGTCAATCACCTGAATATCCGTCGCGCTGCGCCCCATCTTATTATAGGGAAGCCACACCGCCGGCGGCACGAACTCCGGGCAGCTTTGGAGTGCTTTCGGATAGGGCTGATTCGGTTTCGGAAGCGAGCTCATCTGGAAAGGGGCATCGGGCGAATTCAGAGTCCCCAACGATTCCTGGTTTCCATAAAAGACGCCCGGTCGAAGATGATAAATCGGAGTCGTGGGAATCCAGGTTCCTTGCTGATCCGAGAAGAACATATCCCCTTCCCGGTTTGCGCCCAAACCACTCGGGGAGCGCATCCCAAACGACTTGGGAGCAAACTGCCCGTCCTCGCCAATGATTCCGCCCCAACCACGCCAACCGATCGAGTTATTGGTGAGCGGTCCCATTCCAAGATTCAGGCTCACCCAGAGATTTCCTTTCCCGTCGCGCTCCGGGCCATAGGCGTAAGCATGATAGTTTCCCGAGACATTCCAGCCATCGCACTCGGTGAGATAAGCATCCGCGGTTCCATCCCCGTCGGTGTCCTGGAGTCGCGTGATTTCCGCCCGCTGGGAAACCAATAAATCCTTCCCGTCCAAGGTCAGCCCGAGCGGCTCATGCAAACCGGAAGCAAATAATCGATAGCCAATCTTATCCCGGTCTTCGGAGAGAGCGTTGTCGATCATCCAGACCTCTCCTTTCCGGATCGCGACGGCGAGGGTGTCTCCGATCCATTCCATCCCGCTCACCTCCATGGGGATGCCGTCACCCGGCTTCCATTCCTTAGACCGCGAGTCACTTGGTGAACTGGCCGAGATCAACTCCACGATGCGGTATGCGGGAGTCACTTCCGCACCCGCCGATGAAAAAGCGGCAATGATAGAGAGCAATCGTTTCATTTCCATGAGTAGATCAAGGTGAGCGTGTTCCCCTTCGCTTCTTCTGCGACCTCGGCTCCTTTGGGATGCGTCACGACAGGAGCAGTTCCTTCTGTCCAGGAAATGGTTCGATATAATTTCCCTCCGGCCACCGAAAAGTGTTCCTCCAGTTCTCTCCCGTCGGATTGAAGTAGAAAAATGGGATTGCCCGAAGCATCGAGTCGATAACCACGGAAACGGCCCTTGCTCTCCGGTTTGGGAAACTCGAACACCTCCTCGCCCGGTGGCTCCTCAAACGGTGCCGCTCGCGTGAACCAGGTGTTGTAGGCGTCAAAGAAGCGTCCTTTCCAAACCAGTGACGGATGCGCATTCAGTCCATCGTAGGCGATATGAATCTCGCCCGGAAAGCCCACGAGGATCGCCTTGGAACCGGTCCGCTTGAAAAACGTTCGCTGAACGATCGGGCGATCTTTCGGAACCAGTTCAAATTTCCCTCCGCTGCGGTCAGGGAATCCTTCGGGCAGCCCGTGACCTTTTTCGATGAATGCCCAAATCGCGGCAATCTGCTGATCGGCTTTTCCGCCGAGCACTCCGGGCACCGTCGATTTCCCTCCGGGCCAAAGCGACGGCATCAAGGTCCCTGGTCGGTAGGAAGCCGGATTCAGCAGGTATTGCTGAAACCATTCCGGTCGGAGGCGTTGATCAAGCGAGCTGATATCGAGAGACTGAATGCCAAGCGACGGCTGGTCTCCCCATGTGTGGCAGGTGATGCAACTCACGCCACCTTGCGTGCCGAGCAACTTCCTGCCGGCCTCCAGGACCTCGGGCGAATGAGACGCCGAAAACCCAGCCTCCTTCGCATCGGCTTTCTCCAATAATTCCGCAAGGATCATGGCCTGCCCCTGATAGGCCGGCATCTGTGTTTTCAGGTAGGGCCGGACCCGGTTTTCCACCTTGCCGTTCAGAACTCCTTCCAGCCATTCCCGCTTCAATTTGAAACCAATTCCCGTGAGCGGGGGCGGGAGCCGGCCCGAATCGGCCAGCCCCTCATCACCCACGAACCAGGAATCGGTTGCGTTGGTCGGGCCGCCGATCCCGTCGCGTTCGTGACAGGCATAGCAGTTCATCGCGGCCAGGGTCGTAGAGACCTTTTTAACTCCATCCGGGCCACGGCTCTTGAGATACAGCTTCAGAGAATCCCGCTGGGCTTTGTTAAGATCATAGAAGGGCAGTCCATCGACCGCTTCATTCGAAAGACAATGCAGGTCATCCGAAAAAACCTTATCGGAAAGCTTCACGACTTCCTTTGCTTTCTCGCCGGGGATTTCGTGGCAAGCCGCACAGTTCATTTTCTGGACGAGTGCCTTGCCCTTTCCAATCACAAGCGCATCAGCGCCTGGCCATGCTTTTACCGGGTTCGACTCTGTGGGATCGGAACCCTGGAAATCCATCAGGTGCGCCGCGATGTCCATGGTCTCCTGCCGATCGAGATTGAGATGCGGCATCCGACCATCGGGGCGGTAGCGGGCTGGAGCCGAGAGGAAATCGTTCAAAGCTCCCAGGCTTGTTTTCTTCTTCAAGTCAGGATGAGCGATCGCGAGATTAAAATCAGCAAGATTGGGGCTGCCATGCGGTGAATGAAAATCAGCCGTCGGGGCATGACAGGCGACACAGCCCTTCTCGTGATACAGGGCGCTTCCACGCTCGGCGTTGGCGTGCCTCCCATTGTTGAATTTGATTCCTTTCCCTTTCGATCCTAAAAAGGCGATGATCGATTTCACCTCTTCATTGGAGAGACCGTGCACCATCTGCGGCATCGTCGAGCCGGTGCGCCCGGCCTCCGGGTTCTTGAGAAAAGAGGTGATCCAATCGTGATCGACCCGCTCTTCCAAATCGACCAAATTGGGTCCCTTCCGCGGAGTCGCGACGGGAGACTCCCCGTGGCAATTGGCGCAGCCCAATTCGGAAAAAAGAAT
>CALFSW010000040.1 GCA_937916505.1 uncultured Verrucomicrobiales bacterium
TGCGGGTCGGCAGCACCTACCGCGCGCGCGTGCGCCACATCGACAGCTCCGGCCGCGGGAGCCACTGGTCGGATCCACTCGAATTCACCCCGGGCGAACCAAACGTGACGCCTTGGCTACAGAATCTCATGATCACCGAAATCATGTATCACCCGCTGGATGCCAGCCCGGCTGAGATCGCGGAGGGATACTCCACCAGCGACTTCGAATACCTCGAGCTCAAAAACATCAGCGATCGCATGACGCTCGACCTCACCGAACTGCGCTTCACCAAGGGCGTCGATTTTGACTTCGAGAGTGGCGCGATCACCTCGCTCGCCCCTGGTGCCTACGTTCTCATCGTGAACAACAAGGCGGCCTTTGAATCCCGCCACGGGCCAGGCCTGCCCGTCGCCGGCGAATGGCAGGGCGGCGACAAACTGGCCAACGGCGGGGAGAACTTAAAACTCTCCTTCGGTGCCGGTAGTGCCATCCACGAATTTGTCTACCGCGACAACCAACCCTGGCCGGATAGTCCGGACGGCGGCGGCCCAAGCCTCGTTCTGATTGCTCCGCAGACCTCCCCCGATCACGCCGATCCATTTAGCTGGCGGCCAAGCATCGTGATCGGCGGGACCCCCGGCGGCAACGATGAAACCACTTTCTCCGGCGACCCGGATGCGGATGATGACAACGACGGCACCAGCGCCTTCCTCGAATATTTTCTAGGCACCAGCGACTTGATTCCGAACTTCGACGGCCTTCCTGAAATCGGGACGGGATTGTTCGATGATGGCACGGGAACATTCCGGAGCTACCCGACCTTCACCTTCCAGATCAACCTCGCTGCGGCTGATGTCACCTACGAGATCCAACAGTCGACCGATCTCATCGCCGGGACCTGGACAAGCGCTTCAGCAGCTTCGTTTGTTTCAACGACCGACAACGGCGATGGCACTGCGACGGTCGTGTGGCGCGGCACGACCCCGGTCTCAGATCTGCCACGTGAGTTCCTGCGACTCCTCGTGCAAAAGCGTCCTTGATGATTTTCCAGGCTGAATTGTCCGATTGCCGGGAGACTTCCAGAGCCCCTCCAGTGCAGTGCTGTAGTTTGCACGTTATTCAGGCGGCAGGCGAAAACTCTGGATTGTGAATGGTTAATTTGAGACCGTGACTCCTCAAAATCTTTGATCCGATGATCGCTCCAAATACCATTGCCAGCCAACTCGCGGCCTTCGTGACCGCTCTCGTACTCCCTGCAAGCGCCGCTGAAATCCATGCTCCGGGAAAGTTTTCAAACGTCCAGGCCGCGATTGATTCCGCCCGGCCCGGTGACACGGTCTTGCTCAGCGCCGGCCACTACCGTGAGCAACTCACCATCCCTGCCTCCGTGAAACTCAGTAGCGCTGGCGACGCCGCCATGGGGAAGACCGGATTGGCGAGAGCCGAGGCAACTGTCGTCGATGCCGGCGGCAATGCCCCCGCGGTGGTCCTCATGCAAGGTGCCGGCATCGACGGCATCACCGTGATCGGCGCGGGAAAATTCGATCAGAAAATCTTTGACCAGCATCACGCCCAACGCGGCGAGAATCTTTCTGACAACGATGGCGCGGTCGGGGTGAACGGCAGTAGTGCGGCCATCTCGATCGACGGGGGCGACGCGACCGTCACCAACTGCATCGTGCACGACAACGGCCACCCGGGAATCGGAATCATTGGTCCAGGTCGAGCGGTGATCCTGGACAACCACGTTTATCGCAACATGGGCGGCGGCATTGGCATCGCCGACGGCGCGCAAGGGTTGATTTCCGGCAACCGCTGCTGGATGAACTTGCGCGCGGGCATTGGCTGCCGGAATGCCTTCCCAACAATCACCGGAAACCACTGCTTCGAAAACGCGCGCGCAGGAATCGGCATCCGCGAGGGGGCTTCGCCCGAAGTCTATTTGAACCACTGCTACAAGAATCGCCGCGCTGGAATCGGCGTGCGAATGGAAGGCAGCGAGCCACGGATCTTCGCGAACGTCTGCTACGAGAATGGCATGGCAGGCATCGGCTGCCGCGACCGCGCTGCTCCCATCATTTTCAAGAACGAGTGCCACAGCAACCGACTCGCAGGCATTGGTGCAATGAGCAACGCCCGCCCCAGCATCGTCGGTAACAAGCTTCACGGGAACGAAGCCGCTGCGATCGGTCTCGACGCCTGCGAGTCGGGCGAGGCTCTCATCCTCGACAACCACATCGTTCCTAAAAAACTCGTCGGCATCGGCATTCAAAGTGGATGGACCGTGCGGGTCGAAGGAAACCAGATCGGGCGCAAGGGCGGCTTGCCACCACTGGTGATGGTGTTTGAAGGCGCGCGAGCCGACTTCATTGGCAACACCTTTACCGGCAGTGGCGTCGCGGCGATCCGCAGCAAGGGGCAGATCTTCGTGAGCGACAATCAGTTCAATTGCCCCGCACCGCGCAAAGGCGGTCCCCCGCAAAACGCGGTCTGGGCGCTGGAAGGATCGAGCCTCGCCATGACCGGGGATAATCAGATCAAAGGCTGGCGGAAACCAAAAATGTCAGCCGTCCTCGTCTCGAGCCGCAAGGAACTGGATTCCGCACTAAAAGTCGCAAAGCCAGGCAGCACAATCCTGCTCGCACCTGGCAATTACCAAGGCGGGCTATCCGCTCGCAACCTCCGCGGCGAAAAAGGAAAGCCGATCACCATCGCGGGAGCGCAACGCGACAAACCACCTGTATTCACCGGCGGCACGACCGGGCTGCATTTGACCGATCCTCAATACGTCGAGCTACGCAATTTCGTCATTAGCGGTGCCACGGCCAACGGGCTCAACATCGACGACGGCGGCAGTTTCGACACTCCCGCGCAACACGTGAAACTCAGCGGTCTTATCGTCCGGGATATCGGCGGTCGTGGGAATCGCGACGGCATCAAACTTTCCGGCGTGCGTGATTTTAGTATTGAGAATTGTCGGGTCGAGCGCTGGGGCGACGGCGGCTCCGCCATCGATATGGTCGGCTGTCACGATGGCTTGATTTCCGCGTGTGGGTTTGAACATCGCGAACAGGCACACTCGGCCAACGGCGTGCAAGCGAAAGGCGGGAGCCAGCGAATCGCCATTCGTCGTTGCCATTTCAAAAATGCCGGTGGTCGTGGGGTCAATCTCGGCGGGAGCACGGGCGCCGATTATTTTCGACCGGCAGATGCCAAATTCGAGGCGGCCGATCTGACGGTGGCAGACTGTTTCTTCGAAGGGTCGATGGCACCGATCGCGTTCGTCGGCGTTGCGGGTGCAAGCGTGCGAAACAATACCATCCTGCGCCCGCAACGCTGGATCGCCCGTATCCTTCAGGAGAACACGCAGCCACACCTTGCGAGCTGCCGAGACGGCCGCTTCGAGCGCAACTTCGTGGCCTTCCGTTCCGACGAACTGCACACTGCGGTCAACATCGGGGCTGCGACCCAAAAGGACACCTTCCGTTTCGTCGGGAACGAGTGGCTGTGCCTTGATGGGCGTTCTGCCAGCAAGAAATTGCTCCCTTTTCCGATCCCCGGGTCAGGCAGCATTTTCCACAAGAACGATCAGCCCCTCGAGTTGAATGCGGAAACGATCAAGGACTTCGCCGACACCAACATCGGAGTCCGCTGGTGGACGCTCCCGGAAAAAGCCAAGGCCAAGCCCACGGGGCGCTAACGCTCTTCTTCAGTTTCTGTGCACCCCGGATTGGGGGAGAGGGGCTTCATTCTAATCTTCAGCGAAGTATTTCATTTTGCTGCCGTAGTGCAGCATGTTGTAGGGCGGAATCAGGTCGTCTGGCGCAGTTCCGGTCACGAGTTCGCAGGCGATGCCGTATTGCCATCGCGGTCCCGGGATGCCGATCTCGCGCCTGGTGTATTCCATTTTGTTTCCCCAGGCTTCGCCGACCCCGACCAAGTCAAAGGAGGTGATCTTTTTCTGTTTTGGATCGTAGTGGATGCGTCCGACCACCCGTAGTTCGCAGCCGCGGGTGCGGGGATCCTTCTTTGATTGATCGGTGTAGGCTTTCCCCATCTTTCCGAAACCGTCGATGCGCAGCCGTCCGGTCTTTTCAACAGTGATGGTCATGGTCGATTCCCGTAGTGGCAGAGCGTTCACGCTGCCTTCCATGTAGTCGATGCCGATGGTGCTGAAGAAGCGTCGTTGGATTTCCTTTGGGACGCTAATCTGTGTGCCGACTTCGTTGTTCTCCGGGATGAGCGAGCGCCACTCTGACTCGGTGAGCCACAGCATGTCGTTCTGTGTTTCCGCGGCCCAGGCGTCGGGGTTTTGCTGATAGTAGAGTCGTTGCGCGCGTTGCGCCTTGCCGCTTTCGTCGGTTTTGAGGTAGGTGCAATAGCCGCGCACGACGAGCCCGTTCTTGGGGGCTTTTGGAACGGGTCGTTTTGCGGGTGTCGCCGATTTCGGATCGGGGAGCGGTGGTTTGCGGGCGCTCTCAGGCAAGGCGCGAAACGCGGTGAGCAGCGGGGTGAGATCTTTTTCGAGCAAACGGACATGCCCGCGCTGCCCTGTGCCATCGCCGATGGCGTGCCCTGCTGCGGTGACAGCAACAAGGTGATTGCCACCAGCGCCAGCTGTTTTGCAGAACTCGACCTCGTGGGAATTGCCACGGAAGTAGGTGTCCAGGGCGAGCGGGATGAAGTGTTTGTTGACGTATTCTGGTTCGACTTGGGTTCCGGTGTACCACCGGGAACGGTTTCCCGTGCAAGCCCCTCATGTCCGACCCAGCGGGCTGCCGTCGGCGGCAGTGAAGATCACGAGCGGCTTGTCTTCATCGATCGCACGCTTGCGCGCTTCGGTGACGTCGGTCAGCCAATTGATCTTGCGCCACGGGCTCTCGCCCGCTTGCGGTTTGATTACGGTGAGCAGGCGGTCGAGTTCAGCCTGTGGGAGCGGCTCATTAGCGAGCAATGCCGCTGAGAGTAGAACGGTGGCAGTCGCGAGGAAGACGTGGGGAAGGAGTTTCATCGTTTGTCACAGTCTACTGGGTTTCGAGTGCGGAAGGAAGGACCATTGACAGACTAG
>CALFSW010000041.1 GCA_937916505.1 uncultured Verrucomicrobiales bacterium
GTCCAAAGGCGGCTTCAAGGCACTCCCGCCAAAAGCAAATTCCTAGCAGTCAGTGGTTGGTTTCGAAGGGAAGAAGCAAAGCTTCACTTTCTTAGGCGCAATTTCCAGAGTGTCGCTTTGGATATTTCTCGGATGTGGCTGTCGTAAACCTCTTGAGTCCCTCTTTGAAATAGCTGGGAGATAAAAAAAGATTCAAATTTCGGCAATAAAGTAGGTGAATCTCCGTTAGTGCTCTCTGAACCCCTGTGGATGACTCTCTCTTAATTCGAAAATTCTGCAGCGATGGGGATGGCGATGCTGCCGTCGAGTTGCTGGGGAAATATCAACGGGCGCTCTATCAATTTATTTGGCAAATGCTACACCACTCACAAGATTGCGAAGATGCGATGCAGGAGACTTTTTCCAAGGCTCTTCTGGCACTACCGCGCTATCGGGAGGAAAATCACTTCAAGAGTTGGTTGTTCCGAATTGGTCGTAATGAGGCTATCGAAATTATTCGTCGTCGCCGTCGCACCGTGGTTGCTGAAGCACCAGAGGAATGCCTCGGCACTGATCCCTTGCTCGATCTTCAGCCTGCAGCAAGGGAAGTGATGGAGCAAAAAGAACGCCTGCAGTCTCTCGATAAGGCCATCGCCCAACTTCCAGATGCTGAACGGGAGGTGCTGGCCCTGCGTCTGCAGGGCGACCTTCCTTTTAAGGAAATTGCTCAAGTAATTGATGTTCCGCTCGGAACGGTGTTGGCCAGAATGCATCGCGCCAAGAAGCGGGTGAAATCTCTCCTGGAAAATGAATCGAACAAATAGGACGATGGACCCAAAGACCGAAAATGATCTGTTACTCTATTGGAGTGGTGAAGCGGATTCCAAATTCTCTGCCGAAATTGAGGCTCTTCTTGAAAAGGATCCGGCTGCTCGACGATCCCTTGATGAGTTGGATCAGCTTAATATTCTTCGTGATGAACTCGCAGATCTACCGGCGATGAACCCGTCACGCTCATTCGCTCTTGAAGCGGTAACTGAAAGAAAGGTAACTCGATTCCCTCTCGCTTGGATCGCGGCCGCAGCAGTGGTGATCGCAGTGATTGCCGTGGGCACCAAGTCGTGGTTTCATGAAGGAATCAGTCAAGCCGAGGAGGTCGTTGTCAAAGAAGAGGAAACTTCAAGTGAACCTGCGACGAGGGCGAAACTTTCAAAGCGTCTCTTTTCTACACGTCCTCAAGATCCCGCTCTGGAACGAATTTCCATCGCCCGTGACCGGGCCCGCAAACTACGAACCGAACTCAACCACTTACCCAACTCCTAATTGTGAATATATTAAAAATGAATTCCTTGATGATTGCTTTCGTTGTCGTTTTTTCGGCTTTCGGATCTCTTCTCCACGCCGAAGAAGAGCGCCCGACCGTTGAACACGTCCTTGATTTCTTGAAAGAGAAAATGCCTGAATCAATGGACTTGCTCGAGCGCGTGAAAGAGGAAGAGGGTGAGGAGGGCTATGCGGAGGTCGTTGAAAGTGCCGCTGATCTTTTAATGGAGTATCTTGAGATCAAGCGCGAAGAGGGCGCGGAAGCTGCCGAAAACTTTTTGGATGAGGAACGAACCGGAGTTCGTATGGAGTCCCTGGTAGAAGCCTGGCACGAGGCTGACGATGAAGCCGGAAAAAGGGAGATTAGGAAAGAGATCGGAAAGCTTATTGGCGCGCAAATTGATCGCGAGATTGAGTATGGGCATCGGGAGCTCGAGAAGTTGAAAGGGGAAGTCGAGGAGATTGAAGAAGAGCTTGCCGAGATGAAGGAAAGTCGTGAGGGAATTATCGCGGAAGAACTCAGGGAAATTTTGTCCGATGAGGAAGAGCGGGAAGGGGAAGAGCAGGAAGAGGAAGAGGAACAGGAGGAAGAGGAAGAGGAAGGCGATGGGGAGGATACGATCAAGCAATCTTGGTCCCAGGAAAAGAATTATGCGCGTCCGTATTGGGTGAATATCCCGGCGCTTGATGATGGAGAAGCATTGCCTGTGATCATCTTCCTGCATGGCAATGGCGGGAATGCCCGGGGTTTGCAGAGGATGATTCTCAACCGATATCCGAAGGTTGCCAGCCAGTCCATCACGGTTTTCCCCGAAGGCTACCGGGAGAGTTGGAACATCGTCTCGGAACGATCAAAGGCAGATGACCGGGCATTTGTTGAGGCGATTATCCGTGAACTCGCCGAGCGGGACGACGTAAAGGAAAATGACTTCACGATCATGGGGATTTCCAATGGGGCGGCGTTGGTCAATCAAATCGCAATTGAGACGAAGCTTCCCAACATTAAGAACTACATTAGTGCGGTCAGTCCCTTGAACGGATTTCAGTATGACGGGAAGAATTTTAAATCGCGCGGGGAAGAGAATAATTATGAGGAGGTCGCGAAGCCTCTCGTAGGGAAGCGGTTGCTGAATATTTCCGGAACCAATGACCCGCTCGTTCCCTATCGCGGTGGTCCATCCAAGGCGATTCCGGCGAAAGGAGGAAAGCTTCCTTTTGTGGATGCGGAGGAGTCGATTTTTCTGTGGGCCAAACAGATGGGATACGGAGGAAAAAAGCTCAGCGAGCCGAGCAAGGTGAATGGGAAGATCGATATTTTTTCCTATCTCGATGGAGATGTGGTGCACTTTAAAGTGAACGAACATGGGCACAATGCCACCCAGGCCCTGAGTCAGGAATTGCTTCTGGAGTTTTTGAAAGGGGAATAATTTGTTAAGCTGGCGATTAATGAATGAGACCAAGTCCGGCGTCAGGATCATCCTTGGGATGGTGGTGTTGCTGTCGGGACTTTCCTCTTGGGCTGAGCCGCTTGACGAAGAGACGAAGGCCTTTCTCAAACGACGAGCTCCGGGCGTGTTGGCGGCGATTGATATGCAAGAGGGCGAGGAGTTGGAGGAAGCTCGCGAGCGTGGCGTTGAATTGCGGGAGATGTTTCTTGAAGAGAAGGAAGAGCATGGCGAGGAGTGGGCGGAGGTTCTGGTTGGCGTGGAAAATGTGGAGGCTGAGATCGAGGTGTTGGCCTGGCGATTCCGGGAGGATAAGATTGGCGAAGATGAGGGAGAGGTGGGTTTGCTTCGCTTGTTGAAAAAGCAGATCGCGTTGCAAAATAAAATGGACCGTTTGGAGATGAAACTTTTTCCTGGGGCGGCTGACGAAATTGAAGAGGAATTAGAGTGGCGTCTCAGGAATCCCGAGGTGGCGCTGCGCGAGCGATTCAGGGAAACGCTGGAGGATTTTGGATTCGTCGAGGAGGCTGACGAGGAAGAAGAGATGGAATCTGAGGAGATTTCCGGGCCGGTTTATTCGCCTGCTCCGAAAGACGGAGGGGAGGAAAGCGATGAGCTTCACGGCATCACCTTCAACTTTGAAAAAGAGATTCGTCCAATACTTGAGGAGCATTGCTTTGACTGTCATGACAATGCCAGTGCCAAGGGGGATATTGATTTGGAATCGGCACTCACACAGACTCCGTTGGTTCGCAATCGACTGCTTTGGGAGAATGTCGCAGAGCGGGTGAAGATGGGCGATATGCCGCCTAAAAAGAAGCCGCAACCGGCTGACTCCGATCGCTTGAAATTGCGAGCTTGGCTGGCGGCGGAGATTGAGGGCTTTGACTACAGCAAAGTGCGCAACCCGGGCTATGTTCCGGTTCGTCGTCTTACGCGAGAGGAATACAATCGCACGATCCGCGATCTTGTCGGGCTCGATCTCCGGCCGGCGGATGACTTCCCCATGGATTTCAGCGGGGCCAGCGGATTTTCCAATAGCGCGAATACTCTCTTCCTGCAGACGGCTCATCTTGATCGATATTTCACCGCCGCCGAAGGGGTGATTGATGAGCTGCGGGCAGATAAAAAGGCGTGGAGTGATTTGGCCGGCAATCCCGAAGATGCCGTGGGAGCGGTTGAGAGATTGATGCGCCGTGCCTATCGGCGCCCGCCGACTAATGCCGAGATCAAAGAGATTACGGATCGCTATAAAGTAGCGCTGGAGACAACAAAATTCCAAGCGGATGCTCTCGCCCTTGCTTTTAAGATGATCCTCGTTTCCCCGAAGTTTCTGCTTCGTGTCGAGGAGGCAGCGGAGAATGGAAAAGACCAAGCCGTGTCAGATTTTGATTTTGCGACGCGCCTCTCCTATTTTCTGTGGGCGTCGACTCCTGATGATGAACTTCTCAATGCTGCTGCTGCCGGCAAGCTTTCCAATTCCGCAAGTCGTCAGGCTCAGATCAAACGCATGCTCGACGATCCCCGGAGTCTTTCGCTTGGGGAAATCTTTGCGGCGGAGTGGCTCAGCACCGATGATGTGGGTCCTCGTATTCGAAAAGATCCGATCGACAATCCCTGGTGCACCGAGAGCCTGATGGCGGCGATGCGTGCCGAGACGGCTTACTTTTTCTATTCTCTGGTGATGGATAACGCACCTGTCGCGCGATTGATCGATGCTGATTATACTTTTCTGAATGCGGAGTTGGCGCGCCATTATCGGATCGAAGGAGTCGAGGGGGCGGCGATGCGGAGGGTCAAACTTGAAACTAATCAACGCGGCGGTGTCTTCGGACAGGCCAGTGTCCTGGCTACGACTTCGTTTCCCGATCGCACCAGCCCGGTGGTTCGGGGAAAATGGATTCTCGATACTCTGTTGGGGACGCCTCCGCCACCGGCTCCGCCCGATGTGCCGGAGATCGAGGTGAAAGGTGGCGGGCGTCGGGCCGCAACGAGCTTGCGGCAGAAGCTCGAAGTGCATCGGGAATCACCGCGTTGTGCCGGATGCCATGCCCAGATTGATCCGCTTGGTTTCGGCTTGGAAAGCTACGCTGAATTTGGCCAATGGCGGGGTGGGGTTGATGATCGCGGGACCTTGCCAAGCGGAGCCAAATTCCGTGGGCCTGCCGGACTCAAATTGGCCTTGATTGATGAACGGCTCGATGATCTTGGCTCGCAGGCGATCCGTAAGATGTTGGCCTACGCGCTGGGTCGGCAGCTTGAGTTTTATGATGAAGCGACGGTAAAAGAAATCGCGGCCAAGCTGAAGCCGACGGGATATCGTTTCGGCGATTTGGTGCTCGCTATTACCGAGAGTTATCCGTTTACAATGAAACGTCTTCCACCCGCATCACCGGGAAAATCTGATGAGGAATAATCCGAACCGCCGTGCTTTCCTCAGAGGAATGGGAGCTTGTCTCTCACTTCCTGCGATGGAGAGTTTTGGCGCTCCAGTTTCGGTGACAGCCAAGACCGGGATCCCTCCGCGTCTGGCCTATCTCTACTTTCCAAATGGTACGGCCGAGGGGAGTTGGGAGCCGGAAAAAGTTGGCCCTGCTGGTGAGCTGCAGAAACTCAACCGCTGGATGGAGCCATTGGAGGAATTCAAATCAGAACTCGTGGTCACCAAAAATCTTTGGACTCCACGAGGGAATGGTCACGGAGCGGGGACCGCAACCTGGTTGACTGGTGGCTCGTATGATCATCGTAAGAATGATGTGGGAGCGCCTTCCGTTGACCAACTCGTGGCGCAGGCTCTGAGTGACTCGACGCCCTTGCCTTCGCTGGAATTGAGCACGGCAGGCGAGGGGAGTTTTTCCGGGAGTCTGCCACGCAATTGCCTTTCCTGGACGCGGCGCGATGTTCCGGCTGCCCGCGAGACCAGGCCGCGGGCGGTTTTTGATAAACTGTTTCGTCGTGCGAGTGAGGGATTCGTGGACCAGAGTGTTTTGGATCTTGTTCTCGAACAATCGAAGTCTCTGAAACGTCGGGCAAGTCAGGCCGACAATCGCAAGATTGATGAATATTTCGATGCGGTGCGTGCGGTTGAGAAGCGTCTTGAATTTGCGGAGGAACAAACCCAGCGCATCGCGGATGACAAGGCGCTCACAGATACCTTGACTCGTCCGGCGGCCGGAATTCCTGCCGATCATCAGGAGTATGTGCGGCAGATGTTGGAATTGATGGCCTTGTCATTTTGGTCGGGTGCGACCCGTGTTTCGACCTTCATGCTCGATCACGGACAGAGCAATCGTTACTTCGATTTTGTGCCTGGAGTCAAAGGGACCTGGCATGCTCTTTCGCACTGGAAGGATGCAAGTGGTCGCACGGAGGATGACGACGGCAAGACCAAGTGGGACAGTACGAAGTCAAAGCTGGGAATGTATAATTCCGTGACCCGTTGGCATCATGCGCAGCTCGCGTATTTTCTCGGGCGTTTAAAAGATCTCAAGAATGCCGACGGCACCAGTGCTCTCGATAGCTCCATGATCGTCTACGGATCGAGCATCGCCGATGGCCACGCCCATGCGGAAAAGGATCTACCCATCCTCCTAGCCGGTGGTGGATCAGGCACGATCAAGACAGGTCAGTATTTAGCGCCTCGTCGTCAGACCTCCATGTCGCAACTGCATCTCGCTATGCTGCAGCGGATGGGGCTTCCCTTGGAGGAATTTGGCGAGACGAGAACTCCTCTCGCGGGACTCTCGGTTTAAACCACTCACGGGCTCCAGCGGACGGCAGCACCGATGGAGGTGAGGGCGCCGCGGAGGTGGTCTTTTAGCGGTGAAGATGGTATGGCTGAGTCGTAGAGCTTGGGCCGGGCTAAGCCGTTTGTGGAACCGTGAAAGAAAGAGATCAAGCCATCGATGGTTTTGTTTTTTTTGGAGTAGTGCCGGAAGTTCTTGTGTCCTTGGTGTTGATCCTAGGCCTTAGATCGAGACTTTCCCGAATTTTCTTTCCCATTCCTCGACGGTTGCCTTGAGAGAATCGAGGGCTTTTTGCAGCGTGGCGCCCTGTCGGTCTTTCTTTGCGCAGCGGGCTTCCAGGTTGGGCTGGATCCTCTTCATGCTGGCGATGAAGGGGCGACCTTCTTTTCCTAGTTGAGTTGCGGCTTTGGCCAGGCCGATATTTCCCCAGCGGGCGCCAATGATGGTCCAACTCGCGGGGAGGGCCTCCATGGACGGATAGGTGCGCTCGATTGACGGAAGAAAGGGAATAGCGTTTTGGGGATGCTTCTTCATGTCAATGTAGCGAAGCGTTTCGAAAATGTTGTTCAGGTCGATCGGTTGCTTAAATCCCTCGCGGAGTTCGAGCTTGTTGACTGACTTGGCCATGCCGGCGACGAGTGGTTCTTTGAGCTCCGCGTTTTTGGCGATAACCCCCTTTCGCCCCCACTCCGATCCCTTCAACGACGCCCTAAGGCGCTCCACCCCAAAAGCAAATTCCTAGCAGTGAAAGATCATCGCAGCACGAGCGGGCGCGGGCGGCAGTTGCTTCGGCGGGTGCAC
>CALFSW010000042.1 GCA_937916505.1 uncultured Verrucomicrobiales bacterium
AAAATAAAAAACCGACTCAAAAATGAGTCGGTTTTGAAACAGTGATTTTATCAACAGGCCAATCGCTCAACTTGCCTTTAAGTTATTCACAATCGGATCAGACCGGCACGATGATCTCACATCACCGCACCTCACTGACAGTTGTTCACATTACTTTGTGCTGTCCTGGAATCGGAGCGGGGTAGATGCCGTCCGGACCGGGCTTTGGTCCGGGATCAGCATCCCAGGCAAAGCTCTTTGGCATGATCGAGAGACCCTTGGCCAACGCTTCGTCATACTTGATCTCCTGACCCGAGTATGTCGCCATCCGACCAAGAATCGCGGTCATCGTTGATGCCGCGGTGTAGTATGCGTTGTTGATCGGCTTGTTCTCACGAATGTGCTCATAGAGCTTGTCGTGCTCAATCTGATAGGGAGATTTGTCGTTCTTCCCTTTATAACGCCAGACTGTCTTCCCCTTGGAATCAACAATCCGTCCCGGATACGCCTTTCCATTCTGACAGCCAATAATCTCGGTGACGCGGTTCAGCGCCTTTGGCTGGTGACGACACTGCGAATTAAGGACGGTTCCATCTTCATAAGTGAACTCGACATAGTGGTGATCGAAAATCTCACCATTCTCAGGCCCCTTGCGGACCTGACGACCGCCCATTCCCTGGGCTTTCACCGGAGGACCTCCCTTGAACCAGTTCATCACATCAAGATTGTGCACGTGTTGCTCAACGATGTGGTCTCCGCAAAGCCAGTTGAAGTAATACCAGTTGCGCATCTGGTATTCCATCTCGGTCATCCCTTCGGCACGCTTACGAACCCAAACGCCGGCGCTATTCCAATAAACCTGACCAAAATTAATGTCACCGACAACGCCTTCTTGCAGCTTTGCCAATGTCTCGATGTAACTGTTCTGGTAACGCCGCTGGAGTCCGCAAACCACTTTGAGGTTCTTCTCATCCGCTTTCTTGGCCGCAGCGAGAACCCGGCGAATGCCCGGAGCGTCCGTCGCAAGAGGCTTTTCCATGAAAACATGTTTTCCTTGCTCCACTGCATATTCAAAATGCTGGGGACGGAAACCGGGAGTCGTCGTCAAAATCACGACATCAGCCGAATCGATGGCATCGCGATAGCCGTCGAAGCCGTCAAAGATCCGCTCAGCGGGAATATCCACCTGATCAGGAAACTGCTGGCGAAAAGAACTCACCGCGGCCTCGGCCCGGTCGCGAAATGCGTCCGCCACTGCCACCAATTTGGTGCCCGGGACATTAAGGGTTTGGGCCGTCGCACCCCGCCCACGTCCACCGCAACCCACGGTGGCGACTTTGATTTCGTCACTTCCGCCGACTTGGGCGAAGCTTGAAATTGGCAGGGTAGCGGCAGCAGCAGCCCCCGCTTTCAAAAGGGTTCGTCTGTTTGTGTTATGAAGATCACTCATCAGAACTATTTTACGGTTCCAAACCGAGAAATCTAGCGAAGAAGTTCATCTTCGTAGACAACCGTCAAACCGGCTCGATTGAGGACCGACGCTCCAAATTCGCAATCCTCCAAAAACATCGCGAGAAGAGAGTGACCCTGATGTTGGACCATGAGAGAAAAGGCGTAATCGAGATTGGTCTCCGCCTCATAAAGAACATTGAGACACTTCTTAAGATCCGCTCCACATTCGTTCATTTTCACCACCACCAGTTCGGAAAGGGTGTAGGCGATCCCCTGCTCCATGAAAAGTTCCTCGGCACTATCAGGATCATTCACCACCAGCCGGGCCACTGTGGCATCCCGGGAATCCTGAACGCTCAGTCCAATGACATCGATCTCTCTCCGGCTCAGCAAGTTCGAGAGCGACGAAAAGGCACCCACCCGGTTTGGCATCATCACCGAAAATTGACGGACAAAATGCCGTCGCTTGCTCACATCTTCACTGATAGTCATTTTGGAGATGCGATGATTTATCATAATCTACGCTTTCGTTCAATCCGCTTCTGAGCCTAGAAAAAGCCCGTGACAGAGAAGTTTCAGAATCGATTTGGCGGCATCGCCCGCCTGTATGGACTCTCTTCCCTCGAAAAATTCTCCCTCAGTCACGTCATGATTGTCGGGCTGGGGGGAGTTGGCTCATGGACCGTAGAGGCCCTTGCCCGGTCAGGCGTGGGGAAATTCACTCTTGTCGATCTCGATGACCTCTGCCTTACCAATACAAACCGCCAGATCCACGCGATCACCGGAACCATTGGAAAGTCAAAGGCTTCTGTCCTTGCCGAACGAATCCTCCTAATCAACCCAGAGGCCGAATGCGCTGTGGAACAATCTTTCTACACCGAGAAAAATTCCGCGGAGCTCTTGTCCCAAAATCCAGACATCGTCGCCGATGCCATCGACTCCGTCCGCCCAAAATGCCACCTCCTTGCCACCTGTCGCGAAAAAGGAATTCCCGTCATCGCCAGTGGTGGTGCGGGTGGCCGACTCGATACCTCGCAAATCCGGATCGATGACCTCTCGAAAACCTTTGGCGACGCCCTCCTCCTTTCCGTCCGAAAACGTCTTCGCTCGGAATACCGCTTCCCAAAAGCTGAAAAAAAGGCCCGTAAATTCAAAATCCCCGCCGTCTTCTCCCCCGAACAGCCAAAATTTCCAACCTGTGACGGGGCCACTTCCACCAAGCGTCCCGGGGAAATGACCGGCGGCATCAAATGCGACTCCGGATACGGCGCCGCCACCCATCTCACCGCCACTTTCGGCAACCTCATGGCCGGCTGGGTCCTCGACCAGCTCTCCTCCCCGACGCCCAAAGGATAGCCGAATGCGCCTGAGTCTGCCTTTCCACACGCCCAACAAAAAAGCGACCCCCAAAGAGAGCCGCCTTTTCGAAAAAAATGAAAATCTCAGACCGTTTAGTTCACGCCCTTCTTGGACATTTTGGTGCCCTTGGTCGAACCCTGACGGGCCTTGAAACGTGGGTTGGTCTTGTTAATGACGTAGAGGGTACCCTTACGCTTGACGACTTGACAGTCAGCGTGGCGGCGTTTGGCGGAAGCGAGTGAAGAAAGAACTTTCATAGGACCAGCGGTTGAGGGCGGGAGACTATCCGGAGTTCCTGATCTGTAAAGCCCATTCCTCACAAAATTTCGTGTGCAATTGAACTCCCCCGTGTTTCACTCCCGCAACACAGAGTTACATGTCGGAGTCGTATTTTCAAGAAGCTGTCAACGCCCCGGAAACTCCGGAAGACATTACCCTCAGGCCCCCGGGATTCGAGGATTTCCACGGCCAGGAAAAAGTCACCGAACGCCTCATGCTGATGGTCGCGGCCGCCAAAGGTCGCGACGATGTCCTCGAACACGTTCTCCTCTCCGGGCCTCCGGGTTTAGGAAAAACCACCCTCGCCAATATCGTCGCCACCGCCGTTGGCACCAACCTCCACACCACCTCCGGCCCCCAAATCGAGAAAGCAGGTGACCTCGCCGGCATCCTCACCAACCTCCAACGCGGCGACATCCTCTTCATCGACGAGATCCACCGTCTCCACCCCGCCATCGAGGAATACCTCTACCCCGCCATGGAGGACTTCCGCCTCGATATCATCATCGACTCCGGCCCCTCCGCTCGCTCCATCCAGCTTCAGCTCCCCAAATTCACCCTCGTCGGCGCCACCACCCGCTCCGGTATGCTCACCTCCCCCCTCCGATCCCGCTTCGGCCTCATCAACCGGCTCGACTACTACACCCACGAACAACTCGCCGTCATCATTCGAAGATCCGCCGCCATCCTCGACCTCGAAATCAAAGACGACGGAGCCTTCATCATCGCCTCCCGATCCCGTGGCACCCCCCGTATCGCCAATAACCTCCTCCGCTGGGTCCGCGATTACGTCCAGGTCAAGGCCGACGGAATTATCACCGGCCTCACCGCCAAAGCCGCCCTCGAAATGATCGAGATCGACGAAGACGGTCTCGACGAAATGGATAAACGCATCCTCGAGGCCATGATCTACAAATTCACCGGTGGCCCTGTTGGTCTCTCCTCGCTCGCCGTCGCGATTGGGGAAGACGCCTCCACCCTCGAAGAAGTCCACGAACCCTTTCTCATCATGCAAGGCTTCTTCAAACGCACTCCCCGTGGCCGCGTCGCGATGCCCGCCGCCTACACCAAAATTGGAGCAACACTTCCCTCCGCTTCCTCCGACCAACAAAGCCTCCTTTAGAATGTCCCTCCACGACGACCTCCTTGAAAAAGCCCGCTCTGCCGGGCTCCGTCGCACCAAGGCCCTCGAAGCAATCCTCACCTGTCTCGCCGACCACAACCGGCCCATGACTCTCGCCGAGCTCACCTCCTGCGGTCACCTCGCCGAGCAGTGTGACAAAGCCACCGTCTTCCGCCTCCTTCAACGTCTCAGCGACAAAGGCATGGTCCGGCGCCTCGGCCTCCACGAACGAGCCGCCTACTTCACCCTTCTCCTTCCCGGCGTTCACCGCGACTACCTCATCTGCACCGACTGCGGCAGCATCGAACCCATCGACGCCCCCTGCCCCGTCCATAAATTAGAGGAAGAAATCCGCCAGGAAACCGGCTTCGTCGACCTTTACCACGAACTCGAATTCTTCGGCCGCTGCCCCAAGTGTGCCGGATAACGGCGGGGCTGGCATCATCATAGGGCCCCCGTGTGTCTGGCGACGCTTTTCATGGAGCAGTCGAAACAAGGTCCTAAAAAGGGCCATCTCCTGCTGGATTACCGTGACTCCAACGGGCTCGTGCATCCGTCAGCTTCTTTTTTTGCCCCCGCGGATCGTCGCTTGAAC
>CALFSW010000043.1 GCA_937916505.1 uncultured Verrucomicrobiales bacterium
CCTAACGGGCTCGCACGCCTGCTTCGGACGGTGCAGAAATGGTACCAGGGGGTTGACCGACGACCCTAAAAGGCTGGTCATGCGGCTCCAGAAAATTCCGACAAGCTTTTCCTATCCCCTGAAACCACGTCTCTCTTTGTTATCGTCTTTCGCAAAAAAATCCCATCGCTCCGTGTCACGAAACGATGGGACTTTTATCTGAATTTTGACTCGTTAAGGAGCATCAACCGCCACGCGAACAAAGAAACGGTCTTGGTTCGGAGGGAGGTTCAATACTTGGGTGGTCTGATCACTTGCTGCCTCAAAGGGCCCGGCAAAGTCGAACCATTCGTCCGACCTCAAACTCGTGGAGAACTCAACGTTATAGGATTGTCCGTTAATTGAGTTCCAGGTGATCGTCATCTGATCGGAAGCATCATCGAAGGACACTTCGGTCACAGCCAGTCCAGACGGACCGGACCCGATCGAGGCAACCCGACTAAAGGCCGCTGCAATATCTGCAGGCTCAAGGACAAAATCGTAGACATTCACGATGCCTATCTCACCCGTGAAGCCGGTCAGGCCTTCCGGAGTGACCCCCGCTGCTTCACTCCGACCACCAAGATTATTGTCCGATGTCCCGAGTGCTCCGGAGGCCCACACGAAGAGGCCAGCACCATTGGTCCCGATGAAGACTGCGGCCTCCTCGGTTGCCGTCCGCACGGTCCCAAAAGTATCGCGAACTGATGCCGTAAAGATGCCCGTTTCGGAGCTGTTCGTCATCACCAGTTGAATGAAATCATCCATGTTGAGCCCAACGGTCGGAATGGTAATATCGAGATTGCGGGCATCGGCCGAACTTCCCAAGAAGCGAATTGCGCTGTCAGTGATCAGGGCCGAGATTCCGTTTTGGCCTCCGCCGGTTTCGAAAATCACCTGGTGATCCGCAGTGAGATCACCCGGACGAAACCAAATTTCAGTTGAAAATTCCGGATACTGAAACGACCCGGTCGATCCTCCGGAAGTGCCACCTGTCGTGGAGTAGGCCGCCGTGATATTCGTGTTGGCACTGGGTGCGGTTAATGGGGAATTGAGGGTCGCTCCCGTCATGTTCCAATTCTGGTTTCCCACTTGGTCCATCCAGAGGGTGTCGGTATTTCCCATCCCCGAAGCATGGTGACGATTGGTCGGAAGCGGGCTGGTCAGCACGTCAACCAGAACCTCCGCCGTCGAAGAACCGAAGGCGTTGGTGGCCGTGAGAGTGTAGGTCGTTGAGCCAGTCGGAGTGAGGCTAAGCTCTGTTGTCCCAGAAACATCGACAGCATCAGGATCAAGACTCAGGGCCGTCGCCCCCGCCACATCCCAAGTCAATTCAACCTCCGAACCAGCTTCCACAAAGCTGCTCGAGGCCTCGAACGATTGAATATCGGGCGCCTCACCTGAGATGATTTCAATGGACACGGTTTGAGAGTCGTCGCCTTGGGTTGCCGTGAGCGCATAGGTGGTGGTCTCGCTTGGCGTAACCATGATCGAGCCTTCGCCAGCGGTCGTCAGCGCGCTAAGATCGGTCGGAGCACCGCCGCTTCCATCATCCAGAGTCAGAGTTGTCAGAGGCTCCACCACGACCCACGAAAGAGTGGCGGGATTTCCGGGCGAAGCAGTATCGACATCAGTGGCAAATGAAGTCACCAGCTCGATGACCGAGGTCTCGGTGATGGAAGCAAAATTCAAGGCCAAGGCACCAACCATATCGGGGCCGGGAGAATTAATGGTCACTTCAATTTCACCATTTTCATTCGGGGTGATCCCAACCCAGTCGACAAAGACTGTGGAATTCAGTTCGGAATTATGGTCGACGTCGTCACCACCACTTCCTTGAGTTAATGACCACCGTTGATCCACTCCCTGGGCATTGGCCCGCGATCCATAGAGGATCAGATCATATGACCCGCTGGGTGCGAGGCCGGAGAAAAGCAAGATCATGGCGGGATCTGTTCCTCCGCCTTGGTTGGCAAAAATGCTGTTTCCCAAAGCGGCGGGATCGAAGGCAGCTAATTCGGCCGGAAATGCGGTGACGTTTGCGCCGCCTCCGGCATTTCCAGAGTTTCCAGTTCCGGCATCGGTCACGGTCACGGTCCAATTCGTTTCCATGCTATCGGTATCGGAAAGAGGGACTTCTCCGGTAGTCCCATCTGCCCCCGTCGCGATAATGGCGGCTGAGTTGTAAGGACTGTCAGCTGCGGCCGTTCCGAGCCCGAAGTCGATGAGCGCCGTCGTCGCGCTGGATGACCCCGCGAGCGCCATTGAGACGAGGAGGGCATGAATTTTGTGTTTGTGTGTCATTTAAGTTCTAGTTATCTTGATTCTAATCATATCGATGATGAGTAGGAAAGCTTTCTTGCAGCTCGACAAATACTCGATATCCCGATTCTGAACATCCAAAAATGACCCCTTCTCGGTTTTCCGACTTAATTTACAGGCACCTCCACCTCGAAATCACCCCGCCATTTAGCCCCAACCTCCTAAAAATAGTCCTCATGAAAAACACACACAAATTGCTCATTCACTCCACCCTCGTCTGCACCGCGATGCTCGGTTCCGCTCATGCAGCCACCGCACTCATCGACTTTGGCTTGGGGACGGCAGCAGCGGCGAGCCCCTACAATTCAGCCGCCATCATCGCGACGGGTGGGACTGGCACAACGGGAGCAATTGCCCTCAACGACACCGATAGCGCCGCAACAGGTTGGACTGTGACGGTCATCGGAGCTGGAAGTGGTAACACCGGAAATGCCGGAGGCGGCGCAAACGTCACCGCGTTCCCCGCAGGACTATCGGGATTCGACGGGGACGCCTTGAGAAACAGCATTTTTGCCAACCAAGGCGGAGGATCCAATCCCGCCATGACCTTGCAGTTTAGCGGTCTGCAATCCAGCGCGACCTACGACCTCCTTCTCTATGGATCGCGGGCCAATGCCCAGGGAGTTGATCAACGCTGGTCACTCACTGAGGGAACCGGTGGTGCCGACGTCGATCAAAATTCCGAATTGAATGCCACGGTCTTTGTCGACTGGGCTGGCATCACCCCGAATGATTCTGGAATTATCGAAGTGACGATCAACTCTCCAGGCCCCGACAACATTGGCGCCTTGGCCTTGAACTTCGCTTCCATCTCCGAGAACGCCATTCCCGAGCCTTCCGGCGTGAGCCTTTTGGGACTCGGTCTCGGAGCGCTCTTTCTTCGTCGCAAGCGGGCCTAAGCGACCACTTCTTTCGCGAACAAACCTCCTTCAAATTAACAGGCGAGGCTCATCCTTTTCACAAAGGATTCCTCGCCTGTTTTTGCCTTCAATCCAACCGACCCTATCTCTTTGGGGAAATTCCTTTTAGCACATGCGTCCCGCTCACCTTCTCTTCCTTCTCCTCACTCTCAGCACGGCGGGAGCCCAACCTCTCATCACCGAATTCGTCGCAGTCAACTCGAGTTCCCTGACCGATGGCGATGGCAACACGCCCGACTGGATCGAGCTGCACAACCCCGACCCGACTCCCTTCGACATCTCCGGCTATCACTTGACCGATGATGTCGAAACCCCTCAAAAATACACCTTCCCCGCAGACACCAACATCCCCGCCGGTGGCTACCTCGTTGTCTTTGCCTCCGCCCAAGAGACCTCCGACTACCGCGACGCCGAGGGCAATTTCCACACCAATTTTTCTCTCAGCAGCAACGGTGAATACCTCGCCCTCAATGCTCCCGGCGGAGCCGTCCTGCAGGCATTTTCGCCAGCCTTCCCGTCACAGCGGGAGGACATTTCCTACGGCATCAGCAACACCGCCATCACCTCGACCATCATCGACCAAGGCGCAACTTCCAAGTGGCTCGTCCCCACCTCGGACATTGGCGACTCATGGCAGCTCTCCACCTTCGACGACGCCTCTTGGGCAAGCGCCGACACTGGCATCGGCTACGGCTATGACAACACTCTCGTCAGCCCGGAAGGAGACGCCCGCAATCAAATGTTCTTTGGCAATCCTTCCGCCTATCTCCGCATTCCATTCGACATCCCCGACCCGGGTTTCATCGATACCCTCACCCTCGGAATGCGCTTCGATGATGGCTTCATCGCCTACCTCAATGGCACTCGTATCGCCGCTGCCAATGCCCCTGGCGAAGACAGCATCGCCTTCAATTCAACCGCAACCGCCCAGCAAGACGAGGACCTTGCCATCGTCAATCAAGACTTCATCGTCCCGCCCACCGCTCTCGTCGCCGGCACCAATACCCTCGCCATCCACGGTCTCAACTTTTCGTCCGCGGCCGCCAACTCCAACGACTTCCTTATCCTCCCCGAACTTTCCGCAACCACGAGCAACGAAAGCGGAACGCTCGGCTACTTTGCCAATCCCACTCCCGGCGAAGTCAACGACCCCACTCAGATCGTAGGCTTTGTTTCCGATACCAAGTTCTCCCACGACCGTGGCTACTACACCGACTCCTTCGACCTGATCATCACCAGCCAAACCCCTGACTCTTCCATTTTCTACACCACCGACGGCACCCCGCCTTCGCTCGAAAATGGCACCCTTTACACCTCACCCATCACAATCAATTCCACCACCACGATCCGCGCCATCGCCACGCGCGAAAATTTCCAGCCCACGAATATCGACACCCAGACTTACCTCTTCGTAGACGACATTCTCCGCCAAACCCGCCCTTCCGGCTACCCCGCCACCTGGGCCGGAGCAGCCGCCGACTATGCCATGGATCCCGACATCGTCGATGACCCGGATTACGCCGATCAGTTTGACGAAGCCTTCGCCGCCCTCCCCACCCTTTCGCTCGTCTTCGATCCCGACGCTCTCTTCCATCCCAGCACCGGCATTTACCAAAGACCCCAGTCTCAAGGCAGCAGCTGGGAACGTCCCCTCTCCGCCGAGTTCATGGTATCCGACGACTCTGAACCCGGTTTTCAAATCAATGCCGGAATCCGGGTTCAAGGCGGCTCTTCCCGGAACCCAGACACACCAAAACACTCCCTCTCCCTCCGCTTCCGCGCCGAATATGGAGACTCAAAACTCGACTACCCACTCTACGAAAATTCCCCCGTCGGAGAGACTGCCGTTGAGGAATTCGATCTCCTCCAACTCCGCCCGGAATACAATTACGGGTGGATGCACCGCCATTGGTATCAGGCCGACAACGCCCTCTACGGCCGCGATCAGTGGGTCAGCGACATCTTTAATTCCATGGGGCGAACCGGCTCCCATGGCCGCTGGGTCCACCTCTTTCTCAATGGCATCTACTGGGGACTTTACGATCTCCACGAACGCCCCGATGCCGACCACATGGCCAACTACCTCGGCGGTGATCAATCGGACTACGACACCGTCAATTCCTCCGTCGCGACCAACGGAGACCTTGTCGCTTACAATCAAATGATGAACCTCGCCTACGGTTCCATTCAGACTCAAAACACCTTCGAAGCAATCCAGGAATACCTCGATGTCGACGCCTTCGCCGACTACATGATTCTCAATGCCTACATTGGGAACCGCGACTGGGACGGACATAACTGGCGGGCCGGGCGCAAGCGTGAAGCCGGTGCTCCTTACCTCTTTTTCCCCTGGGATTCCGAGTTCGCGGTCAGCCATGTTAGTGGTGGTGTCTTCAATAGCCCTCCCAATTTTTTCACCACTGCGCTCACTACGAACGTCACCGGAAACAACGGGAACCGCCGACCCACCGGCCTCCAAACCCGCCTCCAACTCAATCTCGAATACCGCCTCCGCTACGCCGACCGGGTACGCGCTCATTTCTTCAATGGCGGCCCTCTTTCACCCGCCGTCACCTCCGATCTCTGGACCACCCGCTCCACTCCTATGACCACCGCCATCATCGCGGAATCCGCCCGGTGGGGAGACTTCCGCCGTGACGTAAGCTCCGGCCGCTGGAGTCCGGCAAACTTCGATCTCTACACCCGGGACGACCACTACCTCCCCACGCACGACTGGCTCGTCGATACCTATATCCCCCAAAGAGCAAACATTGTCCTCAGCCAATTCCGCGCTCGCGGCCTCTACCCCTCCACTGACGCTCCGGACTTCTCCACTCACGGCGGCACGATCCCGCGCGGACTCGAAATCACCATCAGTGCTCCCGCCAACGTGCACTACACTACCGATGGCAGCGACCCCCGCCTCACCGGAGGCGACATCAATCCAGACTCCATCACCATCGCTCCGGGAGACGAAATCACCCTTAATCAATCCACCCTTCTGAAAGCCCGCACCCGGGCCAGTAACGGAACTTGGTCTGCTCTGACCGAGGCCACCTTTACCGTTGATGCCACCGAACTTCAGATCACCGAGATCATGTATCACCCCATCGGGAATCCCCTCGCGGAATTCCTCGAACTCACTAACACCGGCGACTTTGAAATCTCCCTCACCGGACTCCAATTCACGCAAGGAATCACCTTCGACTTCAATCTGCACGCCATCATTTCCACCCTCGCTCCAGGTGCCCAACTCCTCATCGTCCGTGATCGCGACGCCTTCGAGGCAACTTACGGAAACGCTTTTGATTCCATCATTGCCGGATCCTTCCAGGAGGGAACCGCATTGAGCAATGGAGGCGAAAACCTCACCATCTCAGATGCCGATGGCAACACCGTCTTTCGTGTCCGCTACCGCGACGACGCCCCTTGGCCCACCGAAGCAGACACCCTTGATCACTCGCTGGTCTTCACCGGTGGAGATCCGGCGCTTGCCCAAAATTGGCGCGCCTCCACCACCCCCGGCGGCAACCCCGGCAGCACCGACTCCCTCCCCTTCACCGGAGGAAGCCTCTTGGATTACGCCTTGGTGAGCACCACGATCTCGGATGACCACACCCAGCTAATCTGGACCAGCCAGCTCGCTGCAGACGACGTCATTTTTCTTCCACAACACTCAAGCAATCTCGAGGACTGGACTGATCTCACCACACCCATCGTCAGCCAAACGATCGATGTCAGCGAAGGCACCCGCACCTTCGTCATCGACCTGCCGTCAGGAACCACTGGCTTCGGGCGCGTCCGCGTCCTGCAACGCTAAGGGAAAGCAATTACTCTACTCCCGGACGAAGCCGGTAGAAGAGCTTCGGATTCTCAGGGTCTGGCAAGGTGATGCCACCCAGAATAACCGTCGTCTCTGCTCCATCGGAAGGGATTGAATCATTGATCTCGCTCCAGCTCGCAGCCTGCAGATTATCGGAGCTGTCGAGAGCATAGGTGCGTCCCGGGGCTGAGAGGAAAGTGAGACGAATCTCATCTGCTTCCTCATCGTAGTCGATGTTCGTGATCGTCATCTCACCACCGGCACCGGCAATCTCGGCATACTTGGATGTCACCGTGGGACCATCCAGAACCCGGCTTCCATAGTAGTTGAAGAGCGCGATGTCTCCAGTGAAGACTGCTAGGAATTTGCTTCTGGCGGAAAGGCCGTGAAGAGCGGAATTGGGTGGAGTTCATGGGGGAGAAAGGGGGTTGATTACCGTCTTCTGCGGAAGAGGACGGGGACTCCTAATAACGTCAGTAAAACTGACGACGGTTCAGGAATTGAGCCGGCCAAAATGGCTTTATCTGGTTCAGTTTCGTAGGCGAAGCCTACTACTGTTCCCCCATTAAATCCTGATGACAAGATCTCAACGTAGCCAAGATGACTTTTTCCATCGAGATTGAGCACGACGCCTACAAAATCCGTAGGATCACCCCCGTTTTGAGCCTCTTTGGTATCAAATTCCCCTAGACAAATAAGCTGGGAAAAAAGAGCGCATGAAAGCAGTCCTGGTCCAATTTCTCTACCAGTAACATCGAATCGTTGTCCTACTAGATCCAATCCTTCCCCCAAGATACTAACTCCAATCAATTGCCCGTTGTCGAAGTCTCTTGCAAATGTATTGATATCAGGAGGATTTGGAATTGGTGAACTAAAAACAAGGTTTCCACTTTGTGGGAGGATGACAAATCCATCACCCGGAGCAAAATTGCTTCGGAAAACAAAGTCTGTGATGCTATCATTATTTAAATCAACCTCTAAAATATCGTCTCCAAGAGAACCAAACACTCCTTGGTCAGGAATATCTGTATAGATGATCGCAGCCCCCACATGAGAGCTCAGACACAAGGACACTAGAGAAGCGATTAACTTCGGAAAATGGTTAGTCATCCAGTCTGATGTTTCTCCAAAACCTTTTTGTGTTCGCAGCAGGTGCCGATGTTGGTTCAGCAACTACTTCTCGGATTGCATTAATCACTCCTCCAACTGGGGTGAATGTTTCCAAATCCGTCGATGTTTCCAGCTGATAGCGAGCACCAACCACACTTTCAAATTGAAGCGTATATTCGTTCGCCCCTGTTTTATCCAGCTCTACGATTTCAAATGAAGGTGCGTCTTCGACCTCATTTCCTGAAATCACAAGAGAAACCATCTGACCAAAAGAATTTCCCTGATCGTTCACAAGACTCCCCTTATGATTTACGCGAATTGTGTATTCTGTCCCAGCAGTCGGATTGTTGATAAGAACCTGCTCAACATTATCAATGTCGTTGTCACCGTCCGTAGCTGCCGCAGCTGGATTAGCTGGATTCATGACCCAAGGCTCGAAGTCGGTTACCCCTTGAAGAATTCTAAGATCAAGGTCGTTTACCAACATTGCATTCGGTGGATCAAGGAGATTACCAGGAGGATTTCCTGCAGGATCAGTCCAGCAGATGGTGACTTTTAACGGCTCCGTTCCCGTCGCCTTTACCTTAAATTCGATTACCTCCCCATCTGGTAAAAATGCTTCTTTAATGTGTGGTAACGAATCACTCGCAGCATCAGCATCAATCAACTCTGCTGCTGCCTGAGTATTCATAAGACCCCATCCTGTGTCGTAGTTAGGACCAGGAGCACCAAGATCGGTAGCAGTGTGAATGATTATTCCTTTCTGGGTGGATGCCAACATTT
>CALFSW010000044.1 GCA_937916505.1 uncultured Verrucomicrobiales bacterium
AGACCAGCGCTAAATCAACATCTCGCTGGCTCCGTTTCCCGGGACCACTTCAGACTGACCGACGGCGTGGAAGTCAGCACCACCCTTACCCTCCCATTGGTTGCCGACACCGACGGAGACGGCATCAATGACGGGCCTGAAGTGGCGGGTGGAATTGATCCTCTTGTAGCAGACGCCACCAATCCAAATTTGCTTCACCGGTATTCCTTCAATAGCCCCCTCGGCAATGCCAATGCCGGTGCCGTCGTGACCGATTCCATCGGCGGTGCGGATGGAGTGATCGTGGGGGCCGGCGGGCTCTGGACCGGGACCGCTCTCGCGCTCCCCGGTGGAGATGGTGCCACCGCTGACGCCGCTTATGTCGACCTTCCAAATGGGCTCCTGTCCTCCCTGGACCATCTCACTTTTGAAGCCTGGTATACCGTCCGGTCCGAGCAAGCCTGGGGCCGGATTTGGGACTTTGGGTCAACCGATGGTGGTGAAGTCAACACCGGAGCCACTGGTGCAACCCAGGGACTGGACTACTTCCTTTTCGCTCCAAATAGAGGCATCGATATCAACACCCAACGTAATGCCCTTCGGAACCTGGATGCCCTCACCCTCGGTGAGGGGACCGGCCCGGTTGATGGAGACGAGGAAGCTGTCGATACCGGGTTGGCGAGTAATTTCGATGAAGAATATCACGTCGCCAGCGTCTGGACGTCCAACGGAATAGGAGGCGGTCAACTGACCTTCTATCGCAATGGCATCCGTGAGGGAACCCGAACCACCACGTTTACCCCCCGGGACATCAACGACGTCAACAACTGGCTTGGCCGCTCCAACTGGACGGGCGATGGCTACCTCCACGGCGATCTCAACGAATTTCGAATCTACGAGGGTGCCATGAATGATTCCGCCGCTGCCGAAAGCTTTGCGACCGGGCCGGATTCCGCCCCGGGAGCAGGAGAGCTCAAAATCACCGCCATCGCTTACGACAAAGCCGCGGACACCGTCACCTTGACCTTTAACTCGATCCCAAGCCGCACTTACACGATCAACTGGTCCACCGACCTCAACGATTTTTCGAGGGAAGTTGCCACCAACATCCCCTCGGGAGGAGAAAACACCACTTTCGGACCCTTCGCGAATCCATCACCTGGTGCCGAAAAAATCTTCTTCAGAATTGTGAGGTGAGATCCTCTCCTTTGGCTCTTCCAACCCAATCGGGTAAAAGCGTCGAGGCTGACTTCAGCGAGGGGGCCGCCTGAAAACCCACTGAGGCGAGGCCCCATTGGAGGGATTGAAGAAATTTCAGATTCTCGCCCCGAAAACTTGCCTTCTTTCCAGAAGGAGGCAGCTTCTTCGTCCCTCGGTCGATTCCCTCCACTTGATGAAAGGCACCTCAAAAAAGCTCCTCCTGATCACATCTTTGCTTTCGTGTTCCACTCCGGTTTTCGCTGGAAGCTACACCCAGAATTTCACCGGGTTTTCTACCGGAACAACCAATCTGGGTGACGGCACCCAGATGAATAGCAATAACGGAACCACCCAGGTTCGGGGCACGAGCAATCCCTACCTGCGCATGACTGCCAGCGGCACAGGGGGAACCAGTTCATCGTTGAAATTACCTGATTTGGATCCCGGGAAAGCGATCGACTCCTTTACGGTAGGTTTTGATCTCCTCATCGGCGGCGAAGGCACCCTGGCCGATGGTGTTACACTGACCTTTGGAGAAATCGAGGCAGGCGACGGCGGGGGAGAGGCCGGGTTCGCCGTCGACAACGGCCTCGTGATTGCCTGGGACACCTATAATAACGGCAGTGATACTCCTTCGGTCGAGGTATTCTCAGATGGGGTGAGTATCGATAACAACACTCACAACTACGGTTCGACATCCAATCAATGGATCCCGGTGATCTTGAACTGGGACAGCAATGGCCTCGATGTCACTTACAACGGAAACGTCTTGGCCAGTGATCTCGCCACTCCCGGTTTTGTCCCAAAAGCGGGAGATCGATTTGCCTTCTCGGGCCGCACGGGAGGAGCGACTCAAAACTCCTACCTTGATGACCTTTCCTTTGCCACGACAACAGCCGCACCCATTTCCACGGGGGGCCCGGTGATCAACGAATTCGTCGCAGACAATCAGGATTCCCTCGAAGATGAAGATCTGGACAATCCCGACTGGCTTGAACTTTACAACGGACAAGCCACCAGCGGCAATCTCGATGGCTACTATCTCACCAATGACATCGCGCAGAAGACGATGTGGAGGATCCCGGCTGTCACCATGGATGCGTATGGATACCTTACGATTTTCGCCTCTGGAAAAAACAGGCTGGCAACAGACGCTCCTCTTCACACCAATTTCTCCCTGCCGAAATCAGGGGGATATTTGGCTCTCATCGCACCGGATGGAACCACCGTGGTGACCGAATTCAACTACTCCGCACAAGCGGAAGATGTCTCCTATGGAGCACTCGGGCAGGCACGCACCCTGGGGTTCCTGGAAACACCCACTCCGAATCAAATCAATTCCGGAGTCCAGGAAGCAGGACCACCCGCGGAAGATGTCCAGTTTGACAAAACAGGAGGCCTCTTCTCGAACGCAACAAGCCTTGCCATTCTTCCCACGGTATCTCCGGGGGCCGTCGTTCGCTACACGACCAATGGCACAATCCCCACCGAAAGCTCACCTGCATACTCCTCGGCCTTTAACATCACCAACACCACGACGGTGCGAGCCCGGGTTTTTGAAACCGGACGACTTCCCGGAGAAATCAAGAGCAGAACCTTGATCGAGCTCAACTCCAACGTTCAAAATTTCACCTCCAACCTTCCCATCATCATCGTTGACTCCGCCGGAGTGAATATCGATCTCGCTAACAACCCCGGAGCCCCGAGACCCTTCCGCCCGGTCTATACCGTGGTGATCGACCGGGATGCGGTTGACGGCTTGGCCCGCATCGATGCCGTCCCTGACTTTACCGGGCGTGGTGGGATGCACGTCCGCGGACAATCGTCCTCGGGCTTCCCCAAGAAACAATACGCCTGGGAAACCTGGACCAACGAAGACGAGGACAAGGATGTTTCCATTTTAGGAATGCCCAGCGAATCCGATTGGATTCTTTACGCTCCCTACTCGGACAAGACCCTGATGCGCAATGCCCTCGTTTATGAAAGTGCCCGGGCAATCCGGGGGAATTGGGGCGGCGTTCGCACCCGCTTCGTTGAGGTCTTCTTCAACTCCAATGGAGGAACGGTCTCACTGAGCGACTACCGTGGCGTTTACGTCATGATGGAGAAAATCAAACGGGACAAGGAGCGGGTCGATGTCGAAAAACTCAGCGACCTCGTCACCGACCCCGCCCTCATCACCGGCGGCTACATTTTCAAGAAGGACAAGGAGCCCTACAGCAGCCCCTGGAACACTGCGACCGAGAATATCCCACTCGACATGCACTATCCGGAAACTCCAAACGCCGCTCAATTTGCCTACCTCAGAGGATACGTCAATAACATGGAGGCCGCCTTGCACGGCCCGACCTTCGCTGATCCCGATTCGGGTTATCGGTCCTTCATTGAGGCCGATACCTTTGTCGACGCCCACCTCTTCACCGAAACCTTCAAGGACATCGATGGCTATCGAATCAGCACCTACTACTCTAAATCACGCGGAGGAAAAATCCGCGCCCTTCCGGTGTGGGACTTCAATCTCGGGCTCGGAAATGCCAACTACCTCGAAGGAGAAAACCCCACCGGCTGGTATTACCCCCTGATCAACACGCCCAACTACTACTGGTACCAACGCTTGTTCCAGGACACTGAATTCGACCTCGAATACTGGGATCGTTTCTGGCAGCTCCGACGGAGCCTCCTCACCACCTCAAACATGTTGGCCGCGATCGACCGTCATGATGCCGAACTTGATGGCAACAGCGGTTCCCCGAATGCCGTCACTCGAAACTTTGATAAATGGAACATCCTCGGAACCTACGTCTGGCCCAATGCTTCCGGTTCCGGATCACGGACCACCCATCAGGCCGAAGTTGATTGGATGAAAAACTGGCTCACGCAACGCCTGACCTGGATGGAAACGCAGTCGCGGGGAACCAGTGGCTTGGCCCGGCCTCCCACCTTCAACCAATATGGAGGCGAGGTGAATGCTGGCTTTGATCTGACCATGGCCGAACCGAACGGCTGGGGAGGAGCTGAAATTTACTACACCTTGGATGGAAGTGATCCACGCCTTGGACCAAGCCCTTCGGTCACTTTGATCGATGAAGGCGCAGCTTGTGAAGTCCTTGTGCCGACAACCACAAACGGAGGCAGCACCCTGACCGTCTCGCAATGGACCAACCCGGCCGATCCTCCCAATCTCGCAAACTGGATCACCGGAACCCAGGGGGTGGGATACGAGCGCAGCTCAAACAATCTCTACGATCCCTACTTCAATCTCGATATTGAAGCTCAAATGGCATTGCAAAATGCCACCTGTTACATCCGGATCCCGTTCACGATCGCTTCGCAGGCTGATCTCGACGCCCTGGCACAGCTCACCTTGAAAATGCGCTACGATGATAGCTTTGTCGCTTACCTCAATGGCGTCGAGGTGGTGAGAGAAGCCAACGCCCCGGCAACTTTGACCTACACCTCGGGTGCGAATGATATTCACAATGATAACGCCGCCATCAACTACCTCGATTTTGCGGTGAGCGGAGGCACGAGTCACCTGAAGGTCGGACAAAACATGTTGGCCATTCACGGACTTAATAACGGACAGGGAAGCAGCGACGCCTTGTGGTCTTGTCTCCTCACCGGCAGCCAGGGCTCAATCAACGACCTCTCCCCTTCCGCCCGGATCTATGCAAGCGCACTGGACCTCAATCACTCGGTCAATGTCATGGCCAGGACTTACGACGGCTTAAAATGGAGCCCCCTGAGTCAGGCAAACTTCGCCGTCAATACCGTGCATGCGACGGTCGACAATCTCGTCATTTCCGAAATCCACTATCGGCCCGCGCAACCCACTCTGGCAGAGCAGGCGGAAGGTTATCCCAGCCGGGGTGACTTTGAATACCTCGAACTCCTCAACATCGACCCGGTGAACGCCATTTCACTCGAGGGAATCGCATTCGCCGACGGCATCACCTTCGCAGGATTTGATCTGAATCTTCCCGCCAACGCCCGCGTCCTCTCCCCGGGGCAACGTGTGATTCTTGTAAAGAATCAAGCCGCCTTTGAGTTTCGTCACACCGGCGCGGTCATCGCTGGCTCATTTTCCGGCTCTTTGAGTAACGAAGGAGAGCAAATCATTTTATTGGATGCCGGAGGAATGGTCATTCGTGATTTTTCCTATGGGATCACCTTCCCGTGGCCGGAAGCCGCCGGTGATGGTTCGGGTTTCTCTCTTGTGCTCAACAATCCCCTTGCCAATCCCGACCATGCCCTGCCTTCCAGCTGGCGCTCCAGTGTCAGTCCCAATGGCACACCGGGTGGCGACGATTCCCAACCCTTCACAGGCAATCCCACTGACGATCTCGACAACGACGGCTACAATGCCTTCCTCGAATACGCAATGGGCACGAGTGATGGCAGTAATTCCTCAATTCCCAATCTACAGCTTGGAAATGAGGCAATTGCAGGAGGAACTAAAAACCACCTGACCATCGCGTTCCGGATCAACCTCGCCGCAGTCGGACTATCGTATGTCCTTCAAGCCAGTGATGACCTCTCGGCTTGGGATACCGTGGCAGGCATGACACACCTTTCGACCACGAACAACGGAGACGCCACCGCTACCCTGAAATATCAATCGACTGGTCCAACCGACGGACTGCCCGAAAAGAACTTTTACCGGATTCAAGTTTCGGGATCTCTCTAAGGGGGCCGGCTTCTCCAAGCCACCGGAAACCGAACAAGAAAAACAGTGGGGGCAAGCTGCCGGGATGCCCACCGCTGAAATCTGCCATCACCTTGCGGCGACCGCGAAAGAGACACGAGGTCCCGGTGACCGGCCGGATCTGACCTGGTTCAACCCAGCAAGAATCCCATCCGGGGCGACTTGATCGCGCAATGCGAAAAATTACGGTCGTGCCATTTCATGCTCGCGGCCGGGTTCTCTAATATGGTATTCCAAAAATATGTCTGTAAATCGTTTCGCTTCCCTTCTGGCAATTGTGACTGTGGCTCCGGCGCATTTCTTGTCCGCGCAAGACACCGTGGCCATTCCCGCAGGAATCGCAGGCGCCCCGGGCGACGGACAAAATCGCGGCTTTCGGGTGATTTCGGCCCAAGCACCCGATTTTTCGGAATTTCCGAATTCCTACCTCCGGGCCAATCAACAACTGAACGGAACCCTCCGCGTTGGAGGGGATCTCGTTGAAGATCAGGCCGAAAAGGGAGGCAATGCCGATGGGAGCTTTGATGTCGAGGTGATCAACTTCGAAAAGGATGCCAATCCCGAAGTGAGTGCCCTGACGAGATTTCCCGGAGACGTGCTGTTCCCGGGAATCCCAGGCTCGGACGGACACACCAAACTTTTTGCGACGGAAGTGACGGGATACCTTGAATTGAGCGCTGGCGAGCACACCCTGGGAACCCAGGTCATTGTCGGTCGGGTCGATGCTTCGCCCAGCGACGATAACGGGCTGAGAATTTTTACCGGAACCAATCCGCGCGACTTCTTCGCAACCGAACTCGCAAATTTTGTCCGACCCGCCGAGGCCCCGCCCTTCGAATCCACGCCGTGGGATTATGAATTCAAGATCACGGCCCCGGAGGATGGAATTTATCCGATCCGCCTCGTCTTCTGGTCACAGAACGGAGCGGCCGCTTTGGAATTCTATCAGGACGACCAGCTCATCAACGCGGCGGCGGGAGACATTACCGCTTACCGCGAAAGCACGACGGCTTCCCACAACCACGCCTATGTCGCTGAAATCTCGCCCTTTCCCGGTGTTTCGGATATCGCACCGGAGGAACCCATCGAGATCCTGCTCCGGGATGACAAGACCGCGGTCGCCCCGGAAACGATCAAGTTCAGCTTCAACCAGGTCGATGTGACCAGCCAGGCAGTGGTGGTGACGGCGGACGGACGGACGGCGATCACCTACCAGCCTCCGGTCGGCCGGCAAAGCGAGCGCAATGAAATCGCGCTTGAATACGCGGATTCCGCCGGGCAGACCTTCAGCCGGGAATGGAGTTTTCAAAACGCGCTTGGCGAAAAACCTCCGAAGGTGACCGCGCAGTGGGATTTCTCGGATGGCTTGAAGGCCACCTTCGGCGAGGACTTGCAATACAATGACACGGACAGCACGACGGGGACGATGTTCGGCACCACCACCAGCTTCGAGATCGCCGACATCGGAGGCGAATCCGCCGATGTCATGTTCGTGCCGGAAGGCAGCCAGGTGGGCTATCTCGCGAAGCATGGAATCGCGCCGAATGGCGGAGGGCTCTATGTCAATCGCTACACTCTTCTAATGGACGTGATGCGGGTGGGCGGGGGAGGGGCCTCGGCGATCATCCAGGCCTCGCCCACGAAAAACCCTGGCGATGCCACCTTTTTCTGGCAGGGCGGCAACATGGGTCAAGGCGGCGGCGGATATAATGGCGACGGCTCTTTCACTCCGGACGAATGGCATCGCATTGGATTTTCCGTCGATCTCTCGAGCGGGGCCGGCGTGATCACGAAGTGGGTCGATGGTATTCTCCAGGACGAATGGACGCCCCAGGGCAAGGATCACATCCGGCGGTCAATGGAGCCGGATGTGATCTTCTTTTACGATGTCGACGAGCGAAGCTCGTGGTATGTCAATTCCATCCAATTCCTCGATGGCATGCTTTCAAATGATGAGATGACGGCTTTGGGCGGCCCCACGGCGGAAGGTTTCGAAGCTCCAAACGCGGCGGGCTTGATCATCACCGACCTCGTCATCGGGGAGGACGGTGGCGTCACCATCACCTGGAATTCACGCCCCGGGCGCAGTTACGCAATCGACGCGGCGGAGAGTCTGGATTCCTTCTTCGAACTCACAGACTCCCACCCCTCGCAGGGCGAGAGCACGCAATTCACCGAGAACGCGGTGAACGTGGGAGGAGCCACCCGGAGATTCTACCGGGTACGCGAAGAGTGAGGAGTCACTATTAATCCAATAGGGAGGGGCTGAAAAATGGCCCCGTTTCGCTGCTCAAAAGATGCCTTGCTTAACTAGCACGGACTTGGGTGAATTTCGTCTGGAGGAAAGCTAAAATCGCCGCCCTCCCTTCGCCAATCCTCTCAACGGCTTCCCCAAGCGCCCCACCACAAAAGCAAATTTCTGCCAGGACTCTGTCGGACTGAAATCACCCGACCATTGAGGTTCGATCTGTTTGACTGAGACATGGCAGCCACGTTCGTCACTATCGCTTGTGACACTCCCATGCTTCTTCCGTCCGATCTGCGGGATTGGGTGGGCGAAGACGACCTCGTTCACTTCGTCATCGAAGAAGTCCTCGGCTTTCGAGGCTTCATGTTGCGAGGCGAAGGGAAAACAGCCGGAGAATGGGGATTGGTCTGCCTGAGTCACAACATCAAAGGCTCCAAACCATAAAACTGGCGAAAGCCTCTTAAAGGAGGGACACTCCGGGGAGAGATCCCGGCCTGTGGGACCATCAGTGGACCTTACTCAGGAGAGTTTGGTCCGAAGTTCCAGAAAACGTAGGAAAGAAAAAAAAGACCACAAATAATGAACCAAAGGCCCGGTCCGCACGTCCCCAAGAGCTTTAAAAAATCCAAAACCTCAATTTATCCCAGTCCGACAGAGTCCTGGCAAAGAAAACGGGCGGGAGCATGCGCCCCACCCGTCAAATAAAAACCGTTTTCCGGGCAGCGATTAAGCCTCCGTCAGCGCAGCCACTCCGGGGAGGGTTTTGCCTTCAAGAAGCTCAAGGCTCGCTCCGCCTCCGGTACTGATAAAGCTCATCTTATCGGCTACCCCGAATTTTACCGCCGCGGTCACCGAGTCGCCTCCACCAACAATACTGAGAGCTCCGCTGGCAACGACCGCTTCGGCGATCTCCCTGGTTCCTTTGGAAAAGCAGTCCTTTTCAAAAACCCCCATGGGCCCGTTCCAGAGAACGGTCTTGGCAGTTGAGAGGACCTCTTTGAACTCTTCGATGGCAACATCGCCGATATCGATTCCCTCCTTGTCAGCCGGGATGGCACCGCCCTGACCGTAAACCTCCGTGTTCCAGGTCTCGGCACCTTCCTTGAATTCCCTGGTGATGCGGGTGTCGGCCGGCAAAAGGAAATTGACCCCTTTTTCCTTGGCCTTCTTAAGGATCTCGAGCGCGAGTTCCTGCTTGTCGTCTTCGACGAGGCTCATTCCGATCTCATAACCCTGCGCCTTGCGGAAGGTGTAGGCCATCGCACCTCCAATAAGGATGGTGTCGGCCTTTTCGAGAAGCGCGGAGATGACTTCAATCTTATCGCTGACTTTCGCCCCCCCCATGATGACGACAAAGGGACTTTCGGCGTTCCCCAGCTTTCCTTCGAGGTATTCCAGCTCGCGCTCGATGAGCAGACCCATGACGCTTTTCTCGACGTGGTGGGTCACTCCTTCCGTCGAAGCATGGGCGCGGTGTGCGGTGCCAAAGGCATCGTTGACGAAGATTCCGGCATTCCCGGCGAGGGCCTTGGCGAACCCGGGATCATTCTTCTTTTCCTCGCTGTAATAACGGGTGTTCTCTAGAAGAAGAACCTCTCCGTCCTTTAAGTCAGCACGAAGCGCGGCGGTGTCTTCGCCAATACAATCATCCGCAAATGTGACATCCTGTTGCAGAAGCTCACAAAGTCGGGCCGCAACCGGCTCGAGGGAGTACTTTTTCTCACGCGCTTCGGTCGGGCGTCCCATGTGCGAACAGAGGACCAGCCGCGCTCCCCTGGAAAGTAATTCCTTGATCGTGGGAAGGGCCGCCTGAATGCGGGTTTCATCCGTGATCTCAAAAGCATCGTTTTTAGGCACGTTGAAGTCGGCACGCATCAGCACTTCCTGACCGGCCACATCGATATCACGAATGGTAAGTTTGCTCATAACTCCCTTCCCGTGCCGTAGAGAGGCGTTTCTGTCAAGGATTGCCAAGCTCGAGCCAGACGGAGTGACCCCGGATCCCGCCCACAATCTTCCCTTCAAACAATGACATCGAGAACCTGATCCAATCACTCTTAAATTGGCGAGCGAGCCACCAAGGAGAATGGATTCCGACATGATTCCACGATCGCAGAAATAGCAGATCCCCGGTCATCGATACTCATGGATCGAAAAATCGACTAGAACGATGACACCCCGCCCCTTGCGCCTTGTCATTCGACCCAAACTATTCAGGATCACCGAAGTTTCCATGAAGATTAGAAAAGCGGTCATCGCCGCAGCCGGACCCCAACAGCAGCACCTGCCACTCCAGACCCTTGTCAGCCCCTCCGGCGAAACCAAAACTGTCGCAGCGTTCCAACTCGATGAAATCTTCGCCAGCGGAATCGAATCCGCCGCCATCGTGATCGCACCCGGAACCGAACGTGACTTCTCTTCCGCCATCGCAGATCACCTCGACAAAGTCACCTTTATCGAGCAAAGCGAACCTCTGGGATACGGACATGCCGTTCTCTGCGCCAAGGAATTCACCGGCGACGATCGCTTCCTTGTCACCATGATCGACCATCTCGATCTCTCGTTTGCGGAAGATTCCTGCCTCAAGCAATTTCTCTCGATTGCGGAACAAACCAGCGGCCCGGTCTCGGTGGTCCAACCGACCCACGAAAGTAAACTCCACCTTTATGGCACGATCGGCGGCTCCCGGGTCGGGGGTCACGAAAACCTCTACGAAGTCTCCAACATCATCGAGAAGCCCAACCCAACCGTCGCCGAACAGGAACTCATCGTTCCCGGTCTCCGATCAGGAAACTACCTCTGCTTCTTCGGCGTGCATGTCCTCACTCCCGGAGTCATGGAACTCCTCGAAGAGGCTTTTTCCAGCGATGTGAAAAAGCTGCCCCTTACCTCAAGCCTCGCTGCCGCGACACGGAGCGAAAAATATCTCGCCTGCGAAATCAAGGGACTCCGTTTTAACATCGAAGAACCCTACGGACTGCTCAGAGCGCAACTCGGGATGGCCCTTTCAGGCGAAAATCGCGACGAAGTGATGGGCTCGGTGATCGAACTCATCACCGCCACCCGCCGTTAAAAAAGCCCCCTCACCCTGATGCTTGTTTCCCTCATCACTGCAGACGACCCCGCCATCTGCAACCGCTCCCTCGCAAAAGCCTGCGAGCCCATGGACGCGATCACCCTCCTTGCGGAGTGCCGCGAACTCGACGCCTTCCGCCGGGAGGCCGAAAACCTCTACCATCGGGTCCGGGCCATCTTTTTCCTGCAAGCGATCCACCGCTTCCACCTCCCCGAAAAACTTCCCACCGAAGCCAGTGGCTCCATCCCCTTTGAAGGCTATCAGGACCTCCTGGCCCGCCACTTCGAGGAAGCCATCGACACCTTCCTTGAGATTCAAGAGAAGGACGGTCCGTCCGACGGAATCTCCTCTGCTCTCGCCGCCGCCTACCATCAACTCGCTTTCCAAACCCTCGCCAACCAGGTCCGCCGCTCTGTCCGCACCGTGCGCGGTAATCAGTGGATGTTTCGCATGGGGCATCCCACCGACCACCCGCTTCGGATTCGCCCCGAACTCCTCCAGCAAGACGAGCACCTCTTTCCCGTCATCTGCGAGCGCACTCCCGTCCGCATGGACCTCACCCACTCGGCATGGTCGGATATTTTCTTCCTTGGCATGGACTTCCCCCAGGGAGCCCGTGTGGTGAATGTCTCGGTCGATCTGGCCGTTCACGGCCGCGACTCCAAACCGCGCCCTCCTGTCGAAGCCTACCTTCGCATCATCGACCAACCCGTCCTGCGCCTCACCAGCATCGACCTCAAGGCCTCCGCCGAGATCACCGCACTCGCCGACGTTTTTGACTTTGCCAAGGACTACCTCGGCCTCCTCAAAGCAGCCGTCATAGCCTCGGGCATTGTTCCTCCGGGCATCGAAGGATCTGGAAAATCTCTCGCCGCCCTCCTCGCTCGCATCGCCGGCCCCGGTCGTGGCATCGAAATCATTTCCTCGGTCAACGACATCCCGAAAGGCTCCCGCCTCGCTGTTTCGACCAATCTCCTCGCCGCCCTCATCAGCGCCTGCATGCGCGCTACCGGGCAAACCCAATCTCTCACCGGCGAACTCACCGAAAGCGAGAGACGTCTCGTCCTTGCGAGAGCAATCCTCGGAGAATGGATCGGAGGCTCCGGTGGCGGCTGGCAGGACTCCGGCGGCGTCTGGCCCGGAATCAAACTCATCGAGGGTGAAATCGCGGCCGAAGCGGACCCTGAAAATGGTATTTCAAAGGGTCGTCTCATGCCCAAGCACAAGGTCTTTGACACCACCGAGATCCCCAACTCGGCGCGCCAGGCTCTCACCGACTCGCTCATCCTGGTCCACGGTGGCATGGCCCAAAATGTCGGCCCCATCCTCGAGATGGTCACCGAAAAATACCTCCTCCGTTCCAGTGCGGAGTGGCAGGCCCGTCAAGACGCCCTCGACCTCCTCGATCAGATTGTCGATGCCCTCAGCAAGGGGGACATTCGCACCCTCGGCCGTCTCACCACCGAAAACTTCCGCGGCCCCCTCCAGACCATCATTCCCTGGGCCACCAATCACTTTACCGAAACCCTGATCACACGTGTCTCCGAAAAATTCGGGGACGATTTCTGGGGCTTCTGGATGCTTGGCGGAATGTCGGGAGGAGGCATGGGTTTCATCGTCGACCCGTCACGCAAACAGGAAGCACTTAACATCATTCACGACATCATGCTTCAAACGAAACGTGAACTCGAGAACGCCCTCCCCTTCGCCATGGACCCCGTGGTTTATGATTTCGGAATCAATCCGCACGGCACCTTTGGAGAACTTCACCGGGGCGAAGTCGCCCTTCTCCCTCCTGCCTACTACCACCTTTCCCTCGGCGATGCCCTCCGCACACCGCCTGCCGACCTCTCTGCCACCGCTAGCGCCGAGCTCGATCAATTCGCCCGCGCCTGCCGTACCGACCCGGCCTTCTCGTCCTCGGTTGAAGCACTCTTCGACACCCTCATTCCCCGCACCGAGGAAGACGCCAACGAGGATCGCTCTCTTGACGAATTGCTCAAAAAGAACGGCTTTGATCGAGCTCAACACGAGCAGATCCGCAAGGACCTTGTCGGAGGCCGCATCGGCCTTGCGCAGAACAGACTCCCTGCCAACACCACCATCAAAGACGTCAGGGCGGAGGACATCACCGACTTCACGACCAGCACTCCAAATTCAGAAAACCTCGTCCTTGGCGAAAAGGCCCTCCAAAACGGTGAGGTCGGCGTAATCAGCCTGGCCGCCGGAGCGGGTTCACGTTGGACCCAGGGAGCCGGAGTTTGCAAAGCCCTCCATCCTTTTGTCCGCCTCAAAGGTCGTCACCGTACCTTTGTTGAAACCCACCTCGCAAAATCGCGCAAACGGGGATCCCAAGCCGGGACCTCCATTACCCACCTTTTCACCACTTCCTACCTCACCCATCAACCCACGCGCGACTTTCTCGACACCGTTGCGAACTACAACTATCCCGGTCCACTTTACCTGTCACCGGGCCGCTCCGTCGGCCAGCGCATGATCCCGACCGTCCGCGACCTTCGCTTTGCATGGGAGGAAATGCCTCAACAGGTCCTCGACGAGCAACAGCAAAAAATGCGCGAGTCCGTACGCACCGCCCTCATCGGATGGGCCCGGGGAGCCGGGGAAGCCTCCGACTACACGGACAATCTCCCCCTGCAGTGCTTGCATCCTGTCGGCCACTTTTACGAAGTCCCCAACCTCCTCCTCAACGGAACCCTCGCTGGCCTCCTCACCGAACGTCCGCAATTGAAAACCCTCATGCTCCACAACATCGACACCCTCGGTGCTGATGTGGATCCCGGCCTCCTTGGCCACCATCTCGCCAGCAAAGCCGGCCTCACCTTCGAAGTCATTACCCGCCGCCTCGAAGACAGAGGAGGCGGCCTCGCTTCGATCAACGGACGCCCCCGCCTCCTCGAAGGGCTTGCCATGCCACGTGAAGAGGACGAGTTCGCCCTTTCCTACTACAACTCGATGACGACCTGGATCGATGTCGACAAGCTCCTCGATCTTTTCTGTCTCACCCACCACGACATCTTGTCCCGCGATCAGGATAAAATCACCCAAGCCATTCGTGCAGTCGCCTCCCGCCTCCCCACCTACATCACCCTTAAAGAAGTGAAAAAACGCTGGGGCCACGGTCAGGAAGACGTCTTCCCCGTCACCCAGTTCGAAAAGCTCTGGGGCGACCTAACCACTCTCCCTGAGATCGACTCCAGATTCATCGTGGTCCCAAGATCACGAGGCCAGCAACTCAAGGACCCCGCCCAACTCGACGCCTGGCTCAGAGACGGATCAGCGAAGCATATCGAGTCGATCTGCGAGTGGTAAATTTTCTCTTAGCAGTCTGTCGGACTTGGACGATTCGAGCAAAACGTTTTTGAATTTGAGGGCAAATCATAAAATGAATTTGCCGGATTGGATAAGTCCGACAGACTGTAAGTAATCCCTGTGTCAATGCAGCCCGTGTGGCCCAAGTCTGCGATACGCCTGGTCTCCTGGGATGAATGTCCACAGATGGTCGTTTTGGCTGAGAAGTGAGGAGAAGCTGATGACAACACGGTCCACTGCAAGTGCTCGGCATCCTCTTCCTCTGACGAAATGTGAGAGCGAATTCCCGCGTGGACGAAAATGAAAGAATCTGTCTCGTGATACTTGCAACAACACTCCTTGAGGAATCCAATGAGGTGATCCGGAACATTCCTCAGAAGTTCTTCAGTGGAATCGGGACCGTAGGAAGCAAGAGGATCATTACCCGCCAAGCACTCCCAGACGCCGAAAGCGGATGGCTCGATAAAAGCATTGAGCATAATCTGGTCGTGGTTTCCACGGAGAAAGACCCAATCCTCCTTCTCCTATCAGCCTAACATTAGGGTCATTTTCAGAAAACTGGGGAGAAACCATAAAATGAACCGATTCCGTGATTAGGCGGTGGCGGTTTCAAAAAAACACCCACTCGCACGGAGGCGGGTGGGTGCTTTCTATTGACTAGCAAGGAAAGTGTTATTTTAACGGGTATATCGGA
>CALFSW010000045.1 GCA_937916505.1 uncultured Verrucomicrobiales bacterium
ACGGAGATTACAAATTGATCCGAAATTACGACCACCTGAACAACGACGGAATACCTGAACTCGAACTCTTCCAGCTCTATCAAACCGAAAATGGAAAACCGGTGCGGGTGGATATTGAAGAAGACCACAATCTGGCAGCTGACATGCCGGAAAAAACAGCCGCGATGAATGGTCGACTCACGGAAATACTGACGGAAATGAAGGCGAGTTATCCCTATTATAGCCCGACAAACAAAGGCCTTCCCCATCAGGGTTTGGTCTGCACTATTCTGTCCCATAAAGTCGCGGGAAACAAGGTGGAGTTCGTGTTCAAGGAGAACGGCGCGAAAGTGTTGCGGGCGGATCTGATCTATACCCTCAACGGAGGCGAGAAGTATGAGGAATGGTTTCGCGTTCCGGATATTGATAAGAGCAGCACGACAGCATCCGCAGAACTTCCTACCGGAACGACCCATTACTATCTGAACCTGATTGATGAAAACAACTTCCTGGTGAGCTATCCCGAGATCACAAAGCCAAAGGGCGGATTCTCAAGTCAGGCCATTTCCACAAAATAAGAGAACCACAAATCACATGAAAAAAATTGCACCCGTCTTCTTTGTCATTCTCATGACTTGGGTCATGTCGGCTCGAGCTGCTGAAAACTTTAACCTCAAGGATTTCGGAGGGATTGGCGACGGCGTAACGTTGAATACCACCGCACTCCAAAAAGCGATTGATGCCTGCACCGAGGCTGGAGGCGGAGTTCTACGAATTCCTTCCGGACGTTATGTCATCGGCACCGTGGAAATGAAAAGCAACGTGACTCTCTCACTCGATCACGGTGCCGAGTTGCTCGGCAGCCAGAAGATGGAGGATTATCCCACCGACAAGATTCGCCCCGCACGGGAGGGCCAATCCCAGTGCCTCTTCTATGCCGAGGGCGCAACGAACATTCGGCTGGAAGGTCTAGGTGTGATCGATGGTCGGGGCGACTCGGAGCATTTCCCGCGCCGGTCAGGTCCTCGCGGCCGGGACACCCGCCCACGCCTCTTCCGTTTCGAAAACTGTAAGAATCTCACCTTCTCCGGTTTGACCTATAAGAATCCCGCGTTTTGGGGAATCCACCTCATCGATTGCCGCAAGATCCACTTCACCGGAGTGAAGGTCCGGATGAGGAACAACAACTACAACAACGACGGCCTTGATCTCGATGGCTGTGAGGACGTGTTGATCGAGAACTGCGACATCAATACCGGCGACGATGGCATCTGCCTGAAGAGTTCAAAAAATCCCTGTCGCAAGATCGTCGTGCGGGACTGCAGGGTCAGCAGTAATACCGCCGCCCTGAAATTTGGCAGCTCCTCCCACGGCGGATTTATCGATATCGATGTCAGTAATTGTTACTTCTACGACTGCCCCATGGGCGCGATCAAGTTGCAGTCAGTCGATGGTGGTCAACTGGAGAACGTCTCCATTTCCCGAATCACAATGGACGAGGTGGGTTCTCCAATTTTCATCCGTCTGGGCAACCGGGGACAAAAATACACCAAAAACACCAAGACCGGTTCTGATCAAGGAAGTAACGAGGCACCCGAGGGATCCGGAGTGGGAACGATCAAGAACATCCGCATCAGCGATGTCGTGGCCAAGGTGACCATTGAAGACCGGGAAAAGACCGCCGAAGCACTCTACAAGAGGCGGAAAGTCGACCGCACGCCAGGCGTCACTGAAAAAGAAAAAGCCAAGGCAGGCCCCATCATGATTACCGGAATTCCCGGACATTTGGTTGAGGATGTCGTCCTCGAAAACATCGCAATTTCCTATCCCGGTCATGGCACCGAAGCGAATGCCTCGCGTGAGGTTCCCGAAGACATTGCAAGATACCCGGAGCAGTATTTCTTCGGCGTCCTCCCCGCCTGGGGTGCCTACCTCCGGCACGCCAAAAACATCCAACTTAAGAATGTCACCATGACCTTTCGAGGATCGGATGAACGGAAAAAAATCGTCCTCGATGATGTCGAAGGATTCGTAGAGAACTAAACCAAGATTCGATTGATGAAAAAGACATCTTCTCTATTGCGGGTCCTGGTGGTCACCACTCTTGCCACCCTCTTCTTCGCCCCCCTCCATGCCGCACCCGCCGGCCCGGGCGACTGGTCCAAAGTCCGCCTCTTCGGCCACGCCTTCCGGAACGACGACTACACCCCCGAGCAATACAATTTCATCCGCGACAACTTCCACATTTTCACGGTCGAGAAGCGGCACGCCAAAAGTGTCTACGGTGCCACCAGCACCGAAAAATCCGCCGCGGCAACCGCCACGAAGCTCCTGAAGAACAACCCGAAGATGCGGGTGTTGCTCTACTGGAGCACCAATACCGCATACGATCGTTACTACACGACCGTCCGGGATGTCGTTGCGAAACACCCGGACTGGGTCGAGGAAGTCCGGAAAGGAACCGTCCGCTGGACCTACCCCGATGACACCGCCCGCAATTGGTGGGCCGACACCGCCGACCAGCTGGTCAAAGACAGTGACCTCAACGGAATTTTCGGCGACGGCGTCCCGGGAGCCAACGCCCGAGGCCAACTGAAAAGTGTCGAGAGCTGTCTCAAACGGCTCTCCAGTTTCGTCATCTACAACGGCTACCGCGTCCAATCCGCCAGCAAGTGCTCGTCCGGAGCCAGCACCCTCGCCCATGCAAACGGCGTCTACTGCGAAGCCTTCTTTCGTTCCTCGGTTGAAACCCCTGATGAAGGCGCGAAGCTGATGGAGGAGTTGTTAGCCATACCCTCCGACAAATACATTCTTTGCCGCGGATCGGGAGACGGTGCTTTTGGCTCCACCCACGACTTCTCACTCGCCTGCTACCTGATCATCGCCAACGATTACTCCTTCTACAGCTGGGGCGGTGCCAAAAATTCCTACGCCGCCGACGATTCCCTCATCTACCGGTCCGATGACTTTGGTAAAGAAATCGGCAAGCCTCTGGAGAAAGCCACCAAATCCGGCTACGCCTATCATCGGAAATTCGAGCACTGCACCGTCGACGTGAATCTGAAAACAAAGACCTCGTCCATCGTCTGGAAACAAAGCTCCCAAAAGTAGCACCCTAACTTCCCCCCCTCAACCAATCTTTCCAATCATGAAATACCTCCTCACCACCTGTTTCGCATTCCTCCTCATTTCGAATTCAGGATTTGCTGCGAAGCGACCCAACATCCTTTTCATCGTTGCCGATGATCAATCGCCCTTCGACCTCAAGACTTACGATCCAAATTCACCTTTGGACACTCCCGTCATCGACAGTCTCGCAGCCGGAGGCATCGTCCTCGATGGAGCCCACCAAATGGGTGCCTGGTGCGGTGGAGTCTGCACCCCTTCGCGCCACATGATCATGTCCGGTCGCACCGTCTGGCACATTCCTGACAAAAAAGAACCCGGTCGTAACCCCGTCTCCGCCGACCCCAAAAAAGTCCCCCGCGACCTCGCCAACCACACCATGGCCGCCGTCTTCAATGCCGCCGGATATGACACCATGCGCACCTGTAAAAATGGCAACAGCTTCGCCGCCGCGAACAAGAAATTCACCGTCGTTCACGATGCCGTCAAGCGTGGTGGAACCGACGAAACCGGCAGCGCCTGGCACGCTAAACAAGTCCTCGACTACCTCAACCAACGCGAGACTTCCAAGGACGCCGACCCCTTCCTCATCTACTTCGGCTTCTCCCATCCGCACGACACCCGCGATGGCAAACCCAAACTCCTCGCCAAATATGGTGCCGTCAATCACAAGAACAAAAAAAACCTGCCCGCCGCACACCCCAAACAACCACGGCTCCCCGCCAGCTATCTGCCCGCCCATCCCTTTGACAACACCGACATGAACGTCCGTGACGAAGTTGGCGTGAAGGGCGTCTGGAAAAACCGCGACGAAAACACCATCCGCAATGAGCTCGGACGTGAGTTCGCTTGCAGCGAAAATATCGACATCCAGATCGGGCGCGTCCTTGAAAAACTCAAAGCGATGGGCGAACTCGACAACACCTACATCATCTATACCGCCGACCACGGCATGGCCATCGGCCGCCACGGACTCCAGGGCAAACAAAACCTCTACGAGCACACCTTCCGCGTCCCCTTCATCGTCAAGGGCCCCGGCATCAAGCCCGGCTCACGCGCCCCCGGAAACATCTACCTCCTCGACGTCCTACCCACTCTCTGTGACCTCGCCGGAGTCACTCCACCCAAAACCAGCGAAGGCCTCAGTTTCAAAAAGGTCCTCGAGGGCAAACAAGCCACCGTCCGCGACATCCTTTACGGCGTCTACTGTGGCGGTGCCAAACCCGGCATGCGCTGCGTCAAAAAAGGCGACTGGAAACTCATCCGCTACGAGTCCGAAAAAACCGGAGCCACCGAAACCCAACTCTTCAACCTCGCGGAGAATCCCGACGAACTCCTCATCCAGCACCACGACCCCAAAATCGTCGCCCTCAGCGGCACCAAGCCAAAACCGGGCCAGGTCAACCTCGCCACCGACCCCGCCCACGCCGAAAAGCTCAAGGAAATGCAAAAGCTCCTCCAGGAAGAGATGCACCGCCACGACGACCCCTTTACCTTCTCCTCAAAAAAATAGCGGTTCAAAAACCGCAGCCAATCTGCGTAAATCTTCTTAATCTGAGGACAAAAAACCCACCATGAAATCCCTCCTCACTCTCATCCTCTGCGTTCATAGTTCGTGCTCACTGTTCGCATCTCAAAGTTCATCCCCCAACGTGGTGATAATCTTTGCCGACGACCTCGGCTACGGTGACCTCAGCTGCTACGGCGCGACCAAACTCAAAACCCCCAACATCGATCGGATCGCCACCGAAGGCCGCCGCTTCACCGACGCCCACTCCGCCTCGGCGGTGTGCACGCCCTCCCGTTACGCCCTCATCACCGGGCGCTATCCTTTTCGCAAAGGCCTCGCCCGGCCCGTTTTTCTCAAGAGCGGATTGGTCATCGATGAAGAAAGAACCACCATCGCCGACGTCATGAAAAAGGCCGGCTATGCCACCGCCTGCATCGGCAAATGGCATCTCGGCTTTGGCGAAAAAACACCCAATTGGAATGGCGCACTCAAACCCGGCCCGCTCGAAATGGGCTTCGATTACTACTACGGAGTTCCAGTCGTGAACAGCCACCCGCCCTTCGTCTACGTCGAGAACCATCACGTCGTTGGGCTCGTCCCAGAGGACCCCTTCGTCTACGGAAAAAAGGCCAAGACCCAAATCATCGAAGAAAAAATGATCCGCGACATCGGTGGCGCAGACGCCGCCCACGCCCTCTACGACGACTATGTTGTCGGCACCCGCATGGCCAAAAAATCCGTCAAGTGGATCGAAGAAAACAAAGACGACCCCTTCTTCCTCTACCTCTCCACCACTAACATCCACCACCCCTTCACCCCCGCAAAACGTTTCCAGGGAACCAGCGAGTGCGGACTCTACGGCGACTTCGTCCACGAGCTTGACTGGATCGTTGGCGAGGTCATGACCACCCTCGAAAAAAACGGGCTTAGCGACAACACCCTCGTCATCTTCACCAGTGACAATGGCGGCATGATCAACGTCACTGGACAGAAAGCGATCAAGCAAGGCCACCAGCTCAACGGCGATCTCCTCGGCTTCAAGTTCGACGCCTGGGAAGGCGGCCATCGCGTCCCCTTCATCGCCCGCTGGCCGGAAAAAATAAAAGCCGGCAGCGAATCCAGCCAACTCATTTGCAACATCGACCTCCTCTCCACCATGGCCTCCCTCACTGGTCAGAAACTGGAAGCAGACGACGGCTCCGACAGCTTCAACATCCTCCCCGCCCTCACCACTGACCCCGAAAAGCCCATCCGAGATCACCTCGTCCTCGGCGCAGGCAAATCATCCCACCTCGCCTTTCGGGACGGCGACTGGGTCCTCATCACCGGCAAAGGTGGCGGCGGCTTCAATAGTCCGAAACCCGGAAGCCATGGATTCGGTGGCCCCGCCGCCCTCAAATTCGCCGAACAAAAAAACAGCGACGTCGCAAACGGCAAACTCAAAAAAGGCGCCCCCGCAGCCCAGCTCTACAACCTCGCCAAAGACCCCGCCCAAAGCCAAAACGTTATCCTCGAGCACCCCGAAGTCGCCGCAAAACTCCGCAAGCGCCTCGCCACCCTCAAAGCAAAAAAAGCAAGCCGCCCCACCCAGCCTTAGCTCTCCCCCTCAACCAATCCTTAAAAAACTTCGCGTCATCGCGGTCCATAATCTCCACCATAAACCTTCATGAAAATCCTCCTCATCCTCCTAGCCCTCACCGGCCTCCTCCATTCCGCCTCCCTCGAAAACTCCCGCCCCAATATCGTCTACGTCCTCACCGACGACCAAGGCATGGGCGACCTCTCCTGCATGGGCAACCCCTACCTCAAAACCCCGAACATCGACGCCTTCTATAAGAAATCCACCCGCTTCACCTACTTTCAGGTCAACCCCACCTGCACCCCTACCCGGGCCGCCCTCATGAGCGGACGCGAGCCCTTCGCCGTCGGCGTCTCCCACACCATCCTCTCACGCGAGCGCCTCGTCCCCGACGTCGTCACCTTCCCCCAGGCCCTCCAAACCGCCGGATACAAAAACGGCATCTTCGGCAAATGGCACCTCGGCGACGAAGGCGAAGAATACCTCCCCAACAACCGCGGCTTCGACGAAGTCTTCATCCACGGCGCCGGTGGCCTCGGCCAAGAACAATTCGGCGACTTTATCGGCAACGCCGACGCCAAATACTTCGACAACCTCATCCTCCACAACGACACCCTCGTCAAAACCAAAGGCTTCTGCACCGACGTCTTCTTCCAAGCCGCCCTCGGCTGGATGAAAGACCAGATCGCCGCCAAACAACCCTACTTCTCCTACATCTCCCTGAACGCCCCCCACGGCCCCTTCTTCGCTCCTGAAGAAAACATCAAGCGCTTCACCGACATGGGCATGGATGGCCGCGCCGCCGCCCGCTACGGCATGATCGAGAACATCGACACCAACTTCGGCCTCCTCATGAAGAAGCTCGAAGAATGGAACCAACTCGAAAACACCCTCGTCATCTTCATGACCGATAACGGCATGTCCATGGCCCGCATCAAAATGAAGGGCAAAACCCACGTCCCCTTCAACGCCAACATGAAAGGCACCAAGAACTCCCTCTGGGAAGGCGGCACCCGCGTCCCCTCCTTCTGGTATCTCAAAGGCAAAACCAAAGAAGGCAGCGAGATCTCCGCCCTCGCTGCCGACATCGACTTCTACAAAACCTTCTGCGCCCTCACCGGAGCGAAAATCCCCGAAAGCAAACTCCCCCCCAAAGGCCGCTCCCTCCTCCCCCTCCTCGAAAATCCACAAGCCGAGTGGTCCGACCGCACCCTCTTCTTCAACAAAGGCCGCTGGGGCTCCAAAGGCCTCACCAAAGAAAAAGCCAAATTCGCCTCCGCCGTCCGCACCCAGAAATGGCGCCTCGTCCACACCAAATACCTCTTCGACATCGCCAACGACCTTATGCAAGAAAACGACGTCGCCGCCGAAAACCCCGAAGTCGTCAAAAAATTGCAAACCGAATACGAAGCCTGGTGGCAAGCCGTCCAAGCCCCCCTTTCCATCAACGAAGGCTTGGACACCCCCAAAAAAGGCGACTACTTCCTCCAAAAACTCCAAGCCAAACAACTCAAAGAAAACGGCCAACCACCCCTCTGGAAGCCCAATGCCTTTTAAGGTTTTTCCCTCACCAAGGCTCCAAGCAGTAGACGAAAGCTCCAGCTTTCGTCTACTTCGATCTAACCCCAGCTGACACCGCAAACTCACCAAAGCAATGAAACTTCTCGCCATCCTCACTTTCCTCGGGAGCATACTCCTCGCTCCCCTTTGCCACGCAGACGATACCGTCAAACCGCACGTCGTCCTCATCGTCGGCACGCTCCACTACTCCCCGGAGCTCACCATGCCGCTCTACGCCAAGGAGCTCGAAAAATTCGGCTTTCGCACCACCGTCGTGATGGGCAAAGGTGACCCCGAAAGGAAAACCGAAAACGCCCTCCCCGGCATCGAAGCCCTCGCCGATGCCGATCTCGCCATCTTCTTCCCTCGTTTCCTCAAGCTCCCCGATGCCGAATGGAAGCCCATCGAGGACTACCTCAAAGCAGGGAAACCCGTCATCGGCCTCCGCACCGCCAATCACTCCTTCAGATACCCCAAGGACCATCCCCGCTTCGATTGGAACGATGGCTTTGGCCGCCGCGTCTTCGGCACCCCTTACGTCGTTCACCAAAGCAGCGAAACCAAGATCAAGGTCGTCCCCGAAAATGCCACCCACCCCATCATGACGCATGTCACCGAAACCGAATGGACCTCTCCCGGCACTTTGTATCTCGCCCACCCCGAGAAAGGAATCGTCCCGCTCGTCACCGGCAGCGGCACCGGACGCGAACGTCTCCTCAAGAAAAGATTCGGCGAGATTCAGGTGAAGAAATTCGAAACCGCTCCCGTCGCCTGGGCCTGGGAAAACGAATGGAAAGGCAAATCCTTCTACACCTCCTTCGGCCACCCCGGAGACTTTGCCGAGAAATCATTCAACCGCATGCTCCTGAACGCCGTTCATTGGGGGCTCGGAAAACCCATCCCTCCCGCCGACACCGAGATCACTATCTGGCAGGTCGAACGCGTTGACAAAAAGCCAAAAAGCAAGAAGCCCAAGAAATGAAATCTCTCCTGCTCGTCTTTCTCCTCGTCGCCTGCGCCTTCGCGGAGCCTCCCATTCGTTCCGGCGACCGCGTCGCCATCGTCGGCAATACCTTCGCCGATCAATTGCGCATTCACGGCTACCTCGAAACCCTCCTGCGCCAACGCTCCGATCTCTCTGTCCGCAATCTCGGCTGGGCCGGCGACATCCTCACCGCCCGCGACCGACCAACCGGATTCCCAAGCGAAGAATCAACGCTCACCGACCACAAGACCGACGTCATCATCGCCTGCTTCGGCATGGGCGAATCCTTCGATGGCAAGGCCGGGCTCAGCGGCTTCAGCGCCGACCTCAAGAGCTTCATCTCGTCCCACGCCGGCAAATTCTACAACGGCCAATCGCCCGTCCGGCTCGTCCTCGTGTCACCCATCGCCCAAGAAGATCTCGGCAAGCTCACGCCCGCGCTCAAAAAGCGCAATGCCGATCTCAAAGCCTACACCGAAGCGATGCAAACAGTCGCCAAGGAAGCCAAGCTCCCCTTCGTCAATCTCTACGAACCGACCCGATACCTCATGGAAGAAAAAGCCGGTCCCAATCTCACCATCAACGGCATCACGCTCAACCAATTCGGCTACTGGGCGGTCAGCCACGAGTTCTACAAGCAACTCGCCGACGACATCCCCCAGCCTTGGTCTCTCAACATCGATGCCCAAGCCAAAACCGGAACCGCCGAAGGCGTGGCTCTCTCCAAAATCTCCTCTGAGAAAAACACCCTCACTTTCTCCGTCACCGCGCAATCTCTACCCTCTCTTCCTTCTCCCGGCAACTCGGAATTGCCACCCCAACTCGCCGCGCAACGCGACACCCTCGTCGTCACCAATCTCACTCCCGGCAACTACACCCTCACCGTAGATGGCGTCGCCGTTACCACCGCCAAGCATAGCGACTGGGCCAACGGAGTCCCCATCGATTCCTCTCCCGCCCATCGCGAAGCCGAAGCCCTCCGCGCTTCCATCAACGACAAGAATCTTCAGTTCACCTACAGCTGGAAAGCTCTCAACCAAGTCCACATCGTCGGCGAACGAAAAAAATCTCCCAGCGGTCGCGCCCTTCCCGCCGAAGTCATCGAGTTCGACAAGCTCGCCAAAAAACGGGAAGCCGAACTCTCTCACAAAACCGGCACGCCCCGCAAACGCCAGTGGCAACTCGCTCCCGCCAACTAATTTCCTCCATGACATCCTCTTCTCTTTTCATCGTCTTCTCTCTCGCCCTTTACACCCTTTCCACCCTTGCCCAAGCGCAGGACGCAAAAGGCATCAAGAGCCGCAACCTTCAGGGCGCGGACCTCGCCTTGATGAACAATCACGACCCGGCCTCCGAGCTGGAGAACTTTGAGCTCCTCCCCGGCTACCAAGCCAACCTCTTCGCCGCCGATCCCATGCTCGCCAATCCCGTTCACATGAACTGGGATTCCAAAGGCCGCCTCTGGGTCGCGTGCTCGTGGACTTATCCCCAGATCAAGCCCGGCGATGTCGCCGACGATAAGATCATCATTCTCGAAGACACCGACAACGACGGCACCGCCGACAAGTCGACCGTCTTCGCCGACGGCCTCTATCTCCCCACCGGAATCGAACTCGCCAACGGCGGATGCTACGTCGGACAATCCCCCGACGTTTTCTTTCTAAAGGACACCGATGGCGATGACGTCGCGGACATCAAAGAACTCGCCCTCACCGGCTTCGGCATCGAGGACAGCCACCACTCCATCAGCGCCTGGCGTCGTGGACCCGACGGATGGATCTACTTTCAAGAAGGCATCTTCCTCCACACCCAGGTCGAGACTCAGTACGGTCTCGTACGTAATTTCAACGGCGGCGTTTACCAATTCAATCCCCGCACCCAGGAGCTGCGCATGTTCTGCTCCGGCACCGGCGGCAATCCCTGGGGCCACGTCTTCGACCGATGGGGCCAGTCCTTCATGGTCAACAATCCCCGCATCATGTATCTCTCCCCGGCTTCGGGAAACAGCGGACAGGCCTTGCCGGCTTCCCCCATGATCTCGACCTCAAAACAATGCGGCGGCGACATCGCGACCGGCTCGCACATCGGAGACGAGCTCCGCGGGCAACTCCTCACCGGACGCTTCAAGGACCGCAGCGTGGTGCGCTATGAATTCATCGAACAAGGAGCCGGGTTCAGCGCCAGCGTGCTCTCCCCGCTCATCAGTTCGAAGCATCCCAACTTCCGTCCCGTCGATGTCAAAACCGGACCCGACGGTGCCATCTACGTTGCCGATTGGTATAACTCCATCATCAACCACGCCCAGCACGACTTCCGCGATCCCCGCCGCGATCACGACCACGGCCGCATCTGGCGCATTACCAAAAAAGACAGCCCGCTTGTCGAAAAACCAAAACTCGACGGCGCCACTATCGAGGCCCTCATCGATCATCTCAAAAGCCCCGAAACCTGGACCCGCCATCAGGCCCGCAAGGAACTCAGCGAATGCGATCCCGACAAAGTCCTCGCCTCTCTCGAGGCCTGGACGGAATCCCTCGACCCCAACCTCTCCGACTACGATCACCATCTCGTCGAAGCGATGTGGGCCTGCCAAAACGTCGAGCAGGTCAGCGAAAAAATCCTCACCCGCGTCCTCAAGGCCAAGGACGGCCACGCCCGCTCCACCGCCGCGCGCATCCTGCGCTACTGGCATCAGGACCTCAGCGATCCCATCGCCATGCTCGCGACCCTCGCGGGCGATGACTTCCCCCGCACCCGCATGGAAGCCGTCCTCTCAGCCGGCTTCATCCCTCAGGCCGAAGCCTACGCCGCCGCCTTGCACGCCCTCGATCATCCTTCCGACAAAGAAATCGAGAAAGCCCTCGGTCAAACCACCAAAGCACTCGCGGAATTCTATCTCCCCGCCATGGAAAAAGGCGAACTCACCTTCGCCAAAGCCAGCCACAAAACCTACGCCGAACAAGGAGCCGGAATCGGATTCCAAAAGCGCCTCGATCTCTTCCTCAAAAATCCCTCTCCGGATCAAAAGGAACTCGCCGAGATCAAACAACACCTCCTTTCCCGGGCCACCCCGACCGAGGTCACCTCCCTCGTCAATGCCTTCGCCGGAAGAGCCGGAGTGAAATCTCTCGAGACTACAAAGCTCATTCTTGAAGTCCTCAAAAAGAAAGCGGGCTCCATCAATTCAAAATCCATCAACCGCCGCCTTCCTCGCTTGGCCAAGTTTCTCAAGCACGCTGATCCGGAAGTAGTCCAACTCACCGCCGAATCTCTCGGAGCCTGGAAGATTACCAAAGTCGCCCCGCAACTCACCGCTCTGCTGAAAGACCCATCCCAAAGCGCCCGGACCCGACAGTCCGCCGCCATAGGTCTCGCCAGCCTGGACAACACCAAGGCTCTCGAAACGCTCGCGAGCCTCACCAAGTCCGACCAGGAATTGACCACCCGCTACGCCGCCGCCCAAGGTCTCGCGCTTGCCGATCTCGATCTCGGAATCGAGGCTCTCGCCAGTCTCTTCACCGAAGACCCGGGCGAAGTCGATCCCGTCCCCGCCCTGCAGGCGATCCTCAAAAACCGCCGCGGCCCCAAACCTCTCTCCGAGAAATTGGGAAGCACGCAAATCCACCCCGCCGTCGTCGCCAAGGTCGCAGGATTCCATCGGCTCTCCGGTCGCCTTCCCGGAATCCTTCTTCCCTTCTTTACCAAGCCCACCAATTCGCAGAGCTCTCTCACCGCCAGCCTTCTCGCCGAAGATCAACAAGCCCTCACCGCCGACGTTGTCGAGCTCGGCGATCCCCATCGTGGCGAAATGATCTACCGCCGCAAGGAACTCGCCTGCGCCAGCTGCCACGCCATCGGCTCGGCCGGCCCCACCATCGGACCCAACCTCGTCGCCGTCGGTGCCGCAGCCTCACCCAGCTACATGGTCGAATCCATCCTCAAGCCCAACGCCGCCATCGCCGAACATTACGAGAACCGCATGTTCACCCTCACCGACGGCTCCGTGCAGATGGGCGTCGTCACCTACAAAAGCGAAAAGGAAGTCGTCGTCCGTGACTCCACCCAAGCCGGGAAGGAAGTCCGCCTTCCCGCCAACGCTATCCAGCGTGAACAAGCCCTCCCCTCCCTCATGCCCGCCGGCCTCACCGAACAACTCAAAAGCCGCCAGGAATTCCTCGACCTCGCCAAATTCCTCTCCGTCCTCGGCCGCCCCGGCGACTTCGCCAACGACGAAAGCCCCGTCATCCGAAAGTGGCAACTCGCCACCTCCCGCGATGAATCCGCAACTTGGCAAACCGCCTACAGCAAAGTCGACGGCACCCTTCCCGCCGAAGATCTCCCCGCCGACATCACCTTCGCCAAAGCCCACCTCAAAGTCCTCGTCCCCGGAAAGGCCACCCTCAAACTCAACTCCACAAAAGGCCTCCAACTCTGGCTCGACGGAAAGGAAATCAAAGACCCAAGCGCCCCCCTCAACCTCAAAAAAGGCCGCCCCACCCTCACCTTCCGCATCGACCGATCCAAACAACCCGGCCTCAGAGTGGAACTAGAAACACCCACCAGCTCCCCCCTAAAAGCCCAACCCGAAGGCGGACAGTAAGAAAGCTATTGCGATCAACTCTTGGCCCGCTCTTTCCAATATCCCGGGCGACGGCTGGTGTGAGCGATGGCGAGGATTTGCAATTCCTCATTCTTCACCCGATAGATGATGAGGTAAGGAAATTTGTCGGTCTTGACCTTACGGCATTCCCCGTCAAAGCAACAAGGCATCAGCGGATTGGTCAGGACACGAGCTGCGGCAGCTTCAATTCGTGTCACGAAGCGCTCGCCAAGTCCCTCGACTTGCTCTTCATAGTAAATGGCAGCCTCTTCAAATTCGATTTGAGCCTCGGCGTGCCAGTGCAAAGTCATGACTGAGTTAGCGAACTTGAGAGATTCGCTTTCTGACGCTGGTCATGACTTCAGCGTGAGGGATCAATTTGGCGGTGCCATCGTCGATGCTTTTGACTCGCTGACGAACTTCGCCCAGCCATTCATCGCTGACATCGTCACCATCATCGAGGCTTTCGAGCAATCGACTTGCGAGGCGGGAGCGCTCCGGGAGAGACAGATGAAGAGCTTCGCCTTCAAGTTCTTCGTAGGAATGAGCGGTAGCAGCCATGTTCGAAGAGTAGTTCAACCCGGCTTCTCATTCCAGCGTTTTTCAGTGGAGTGGCAGAATGCCAAGACTTGGAGGGGCGATTCAAGCGCCCTGATACTCAAGCCCCCCAAATCTACCCCAGATGAAAACTGTCCATACCACCCTAATCTATTGATAATAAGTAATCAGAGTGGATTTTTTTAATATGCCTGCCGTGTTTTGGGCGTATTTTTGTTCTACCACTCATCTGTTCTTAACGATGAGGCCGGTAAACCCCTCCATTGCTCCACCCACTCCGCCCGTCCAATCCGTCGCCTTTTCCAACAAGGGCAAATGATTTTAGCGTAGCCAGGATCTTGGCTCCTGACTCACCAAGCGGGCATCAATCGCACCAATCCCTCGCCCTTCCTGACATTTTCAATATCCGATCCATCCCTCCCGATCTTGCCTCACACAATAAATGTTCTTATGAACACTTATTGTGTCTTCAGTCTACCAACCACGACGCCCCCGCGCCTCGCCTCTCTGGCAACTCATCCACCACGGCTGGGACGACTTCCTCGCCGACTACCAAAAACACCACCGCAAATCCCTCGGCCCGCTTCCCTCCTCCGCCATCAGCACCGTCCAATCCTTCCTCCGCTGTGGCGACCTCGCCTCCGGCTTCACCCGAATTCAATGCCCCGACTGCGGCCACGAACGACTCCTCGCCTTCACCTGCAAGGGCCGCCACTTCTGCCCCTCCTGCCATCAACGTCGCGTCCGCTCCACCAGCGAATGGATCGCCACCGCCGTCTGCCACGAAGTCCCCCACCGCCAATTCGTCTTCACCATTCCACGCGTTCTGCGCGGAATCTTCCGCAAACGCCGCAAGCTCCTCACCATTCTCTTTCATACCGCCATCGAGACCCTCCAAGACGCCTTCCGCACCCGGCTCGACCTCCCCCAAGGTCGCATCGGAGCCATCGCCGCCCTCCATACCTTTGGCGACTACCTTATCTTCCACCCTCATCTCCACATCCTGGCCGCTGATGGCCTATTCACCTCTGATGGCCGCTTCCACTGCATGCCCGCCGACGATCTTGCTCCCACCATCGAACTCTTCCGTCACCGCTTCCTCCATGCCCTCCACGACGCCAAACTCATCAGCCCCTCCAAACTCACCAACCTCCTCGCCTGGAAACATTCAGGCTTCAATATCCACCATGGCGGCGAACAACCCGTCCCCGCCCACGATGACGCCGGTCGCAAGCGCCTCGCAGAATATCTCCTCCGGCATCCCTTTTCACTCCAAAAGATCACCTGGAACGCCACCACCAAAACCGTCATCTACCGCTCCAAACGCCACCACA
>CALFSW010000046.1 GCA_937916505.1 uncultured Verrucomicrobiales bacterium
CCCTTAAGGTCATCGACATCAGCTTCACTGAGAGTATTGAGGAGGAGATAATCTTCTCCGACTTGCTCATCGACAAAAATCCCTTGGAACACCAAGGCCCCTTTTTCTCCATTTAATGCATCAAAGAAGATCCGCTCTTCGAGGTGGCTGGGGATTCCCTGGAAAAAGACCTTGCCCCGGGAAACATTGGTCCTTACGGAAGCCGGAAGCTTGTCCAATTTCAGCTTTTTACTAGGATCTTTGGGATCGTCCTGTTCTTCGAGGTCTTTCACACTGGAGACACGCTCGAAGGTCGCATCATGAAGGACCACACTTGGCCTGATATTTGCAGGATCAACGTCTTGAGCAATTGATTGCTGATAGAGAATCTGAGCCGAGGTCTGGCCGAGGATCTGAGGCAGGCCAAACTTTGGCTTCGCGAGAGTTTCACCATAGTGCAGAACCGGAGTAATCTCAGGCCACTGCGGAGTGAAGGTAATTGTGAGTGCCTCTCCGCTGACCGCATCCCCCTCCGGCTTGCCCTCCTGATCGAGTGGGCGGAGATAAGGGACGATGGTTCCCACAGCAGGAGCTTGATCCACCCCGGTGTCCGGATTAGGGAACGCAAATCCAGCCAAAGTCGGGTAGTAATACTTCATCCGAAGTTTCGCCGAGGTATTCTCTCCACCCTCGTGAAGTCCGCGATAAACCCAAGTGGCTCCCTTACGATCCTGAAAGGTGAACTTGTCGTAATGCGTGAGATTCTCCACCGCGGTTCCGCTGATGACGGGATCTTCATCCGGCACAGTCACTTCAGTGTTCCGGCTCACCCCATTCTCGATAGGCTGCGAAATCACAGGCAGCGGAAAGGGTGCCCCGAGCTTGGTCCCGGCTACGGCATCGTAGTCGAATTTGTAGATCTCATCTTCGCGAAGAACCTCAAACACCGTCATGTCAGGGCGACCATCGGAATCGAGGTAGGAAAGAAGTACGAAAGGTTCCGAAGAACTTGCGGCATTCAGATCATCACGCAGCGCATAGGTCCGACTGGCCAGCTTGACAGCGTGCTCCTCATTGGGATTGTAGCCGGGCTCTGCGGGATTGTTTTGGAAGTAGATCGTCCCGCCCACTTCCTCGGCATTGAGATCACCGGAGCCATTGTTGGAGGCCATCACGATCTGAGGTGCAGCTTCAGGATACGTGATGGTGTAATCACCGATCACGGTGGGGACGAAAACGTCCTCGAATTGATTTGCCAGCGCAACAGGTGGCGAAAGTTTTTTGAACCACCAAACCCGGAGGGTGTCATTTCCCGGGAGCGCATTGACCGGAATGATGGCCGCCTCATTGGCCGCGGCAATCCCCCCATCGGCAAAAGGATCTATATAGACATCAGCCTGATAGGCATTTCCAAGTGCGGGGTCAATGTAGCCACCTTGCGCCAGACTTGAGTGAGGAGGTTCGAGGCGCTGCCCAACCACCACATTCTCCTGGAATCGAAAATCGAGCTGACTCTCGGGATCATAATTCTCATTGTCGGAGTCAAGACCTTCCAGATGCTCAGTCGTTCCGGAATAGAGACGAACATACCAAAAATCATTGCCGCTGCTCATGCGAATGAGAGAGCGGTTCCTCTCGTCCTTGAGTGAAACTGAAAGCCGAAATTGAAAGTCCATTTCGGCCTCCCCCGCCTCAGGATCATCCTGGTAGATCAGCTCAGGAGAATTTGTGGCGATCAAATCGAGATAGCTTCCCGCGATGGTTTCCTCATTGGCAGAACCATTGGGACGGGCAAAATAGCTATCGAACTCACCATTCTCGGGCCAATTGATTTGGTAGTAGTTTCGAAGCTCCGGCCAGAGAATCGAGTGCGCTCCCTCTTTCAACCAATAGAACTCCACATTCGGAGCATTCCTATTCTCTTCGATTGCGTGGTAAACAGTCCTATTCTCGACAAAATGCTGATGTAGAAAAGGTTTGAGGGCAGAAACCAAAACCGGGGTGAAATCGCGATCATCCTCTTCGATTCCGGTTTCACTGACAGGGAGGAGTTGTTCACCAATAATCGCCTGGGCCGTCACCGCACGAAGCTCGCGTTTCACTTCCAGCATTTCGATCTTCCCGAGTGGGATTCGCTCGCCGTCCACCGCGCCTGGCCGGGGATCACCGAGATACTCGATCAGAACCCGGCCTTCCAGATTGTAGGCGGCGATTGTATTACTATTCGGTTCAATCCAGACGGTTCTGTTAGGGACAGCTTCAGGTTCCGTTCCGAATGGAACCAACTTGTCCTCATCCGAGACCGTCGATTGCATCCGCTCATTATAGACAAATTGAACCTCTTGGACGATCCCGTCGGGAATCTGGACCTTGGGACCCTTAAAAGATTGCTCCGTCCAATAGACTTGTCGGGACGTTAAGGTGGTGGCAAAGCCGGTGGTGTAGCTTTTTTCCAGGATCTTAACGTCCCCATCGAGATCAGGGATCGCTTTCCTCCAGGTGATCGTAATATTGCCGGTTTGGGAGGTATAAACCACATTGGCATGTTTGCCATTCGCGTCAGGTTAAGAATAAAGGCTACCTCCGGTAGTCTCAATTTCGCCT
>CALFSW010000047.1 GCA_937916505.1 uncultured Verrucomicrobiales bacterium
ACTAGGGCGGAGGCGGGATCGCGGAAGGTGACCCTGGAGAGGTCGGGCTTTCCTGTGCGGAATTGTTCCAGAACTTCGGGGTCGTAAACTTTGCAGAGGGGGTGATGACCGGCCAGAAAATCATGGAAGCCCGGGATGCCCCCGCAGTCTTCGGGCGGGGCGTGGCCTTCGCCTTCGTGGAGGTGCGCAGTGAAATCCTTTGAGGTGCCTTTGGTCCCGGCCGGGACGAATTCCTCGACGACCACCCGGTGGCGCCAATTGTCGCCAAAGTCATAGAGGTAGAGAAACTCGCTGACGTTTTCGCGAAAGAGGTCGGCGATCCGGTTTTCCACTTCGCAGTAGTCGTTGTCCTCCCCATCCTCCGAACCCAGGCTGAAGGTCAGCTCGCGATGCCCGTCCTCCCAGACTTCGAAGCGATGAAGATGCGAGTCTTCCCAGCCGAAGGAATCTTGAATGGCGCAGTGGAGGTGGAGATAAGCGCAATCGGCGGGAAGGCTGAGGCGCCGCCAAACGAGGGGTTTGGTGTCGAGGAGTTCGATGCGAAAAATAAAGCGGGCGGGACTTTCCAGGGTCAGGCTTTCAAGCTCCGCTTCCTCCTCCCGGATCATGGTATCGAGCGAGCCCCCGGCGGTGATTTTTTCGGCAAAGTCGCGGATGAGGTCGGGTCCGCCGGGAATGGCCATGACTTTTTCCATGAAGGCTGCGATCTCGGCCTCGCCGGCACCTTCGGCCGGCATATCGTGGAGGAGGTCGTCGAGCGGATCGGTCATGGGGGGAGGATAGAGGGAAGGAACGCCGAACGTCGAACGCCCAATTTTGAATTTTGAATGCCTGGCTATGGGGAGCTTGGTTGAGGGGAGGCTCGCGCAGATCCCCATGCCGGGCACTTTGGCAGCGGAGCTGGAATTTCAAACTGAACACTTCAAACTCCGCCGAAGGGCGGCTATGGCTCGGGGGTGCCGAGTCATCTGAAGGAAGTGGTCCGCCTGGGATGGGGCGGCGCGAGGTCAAACCTCCTGCCCGGAGCGGTCCTTTGGGTCGCCGGGCTGGTGCTGGTGATTTCCTACTATCAGGTGGAAGCGGTGGCGGAGGTGCTGGACAAACTCGGGCGCTTCAAGCTGGATCACTCACCGTGGTTCGCGATTGTCTCGACGGCACTCTTCGGAAGTCTGATTCCATGGCTGGTGCAGGCCTTGTTCTTGAAAGGGGGCGAGAAGCAACCCTTTCGGCAGGTGCCATGGCTTTTGCTGTTTTGGGGATTCCACGGGTGGCAGGTCGACTGGCTCTATCGCATTCAGGCGGGGCTTTTCGGGAACGGGATCGACTTCATGACGATTCTCAAAAAGACGCTCGTCGATGAGTTTGTCTGGGTCCCGTTTCTTGCCGTGTGGCAGTTGGTGCTGGGATATTTGTGGATCGAGAAGAAGGGCTCGATGGCAGAGGTTCGGGCCGCTTTGAAAAAGAAGCCCTTTTTTGATCGGGTCATCCCTCTCATGATTGCCAACTGGGTGGTCTGGATCCCGGCGGTGTCGCTGATTTACCTCTTCCCCCTCCCCTTGCAGCTCCCCCTCATGAATATCATCCTGGCGCTCTGGTGTCTCATTCTGACTTTCTTCACGAAAAACGCCTGAGGCCTTTCCGGATCTTTCAGGCGACCGTGGCCGGGATCCATCGGATTCACGAACACCGCTTGGGAAAAACCTCCCCGATTTGGCGTTTCCGCAGACCCGGCAGATCGACGAGGTGAAAGTTTTCGCAATCGGTGGAGTGAGGCCTACCGAGGGGTAAACTTGCGCTCCTTAAAGAGGCGGGAATTCCGGACGTATTTTTCAGCCCACTTCCGAATCTCCAGCTGGTCCTTCAAGTCGAGGGTCTTCACGACCTTCGCAGGACTTCCAAGCACGAGGGAGCCTTCGGGAATGATCGTCCCTCCGGTCACGAGGGCATTGGCCCCGATGATGGAGCGGGGACCAATGACCGTGCCATCGAGAACGCAAGCCCCCATGCCGACGAGGACCTCGTCTCCCACCGTGCAGGCGTGGAGGATCGCGGAATGTCCCACCGTCACCAGCTCACCCACGTGGCAGCCGAAATCGTCAGCCAGATGGATGACCGCGTTGTCCTGCACATTGCTGCGAGGGCCAATCGTGATCTCATTGATATCGCCCCGAAGGGTGGCGTTGTGCCAGATGCTGGCTTCCTCCCCAAGAGTGACACGGCCAATGACATCCGCGCTCGCGGCAATAAAAGCTGAGTCGGGAATTTCGGGCCAAATTTCGTTAAAAGGTTCAATCGCCATGGGCAAACTTTAGAAAAACGATGACATTTCTGCAAGAGAAGGAAGGAAACCGCTGGCAATCTCGCAAATGTGTTGGAAGGTGACTTATAGGACAGAGGGCCTGACTCCCGAATTTTTATGCATCATTTTCTAATCGTCCTCGCATGCCTCATCATTGGGCTGGCCTTGCGCTCGTGCCGGACACTGATGCTCCGAAAATTGGGAGCTCTGACCTTTCTCGTCGCCTCCTTTCTCTCCCTTTATTATCTCTGCGGCAGCGTCTCTGCGGGAATTCTGGGAGTGGGCCTGTGGTTCCTTCTCCCATGGTTCGATTTGTTGACAAGGATCCGGCAGCTTCGCCTCCCTCTCGACAATCGGCTTAAACTCAGGACCCCGCCATCGGAGGATCACTTTCCAAACGCGGCCCGATTGATCCACGAAATCGAGTTGGCTGAGTTTGATCATGTCATCGACAGCGGCTGGGACTGGACCGGAATGCAGCAATACTTCCGATTCTTCTGGAATCCCGAGTCCAAGGCTGTTGCCGCGGTGTGCCTCTGCGAGCATGAACAGGTCGCTTTTGCTTTTGTCACTGTTTCGGCGCGCGCGCCCGACGGTCGCACCATCCACACGACAAACTACCCTTTCTCCCCCACCCTGAAGCACTCTCCCGAAGCCCACTGGGACCACTTGCCGTGCGAACGCAATAGCTTTAAGGCGATCTTCAAGGACCACGAGAGACACCTTAAAAAACTGGGAATCGCGCAAAAAGATCTCTTAATGCCGGATCCGGATGAGGTTCTCCAGCAGGTCGAAGCCGAGATGAGTCGCCAGATTGATCATAATGTCGATTGTGGTCTCATCAAGATGACGGGGGACGGTCATTTCCGATATTCCACGAAGGGACTTTTTTTCCTTTGGTTCCAATCCGTGAAGGACATGATCCGGCTCTGTTGAGCCATGACCATCAGTGATCTCCTGTCCACCACCAACGAGAGTCCCCTTGAGGCCTCCTTCTACGCCCAGCTTCAGGCGATCCGTCACCGCGAAACGAAAGGGGGCAAGCCCTATCTGGAATGGACCATCGCCGACGCCACCGGAGTCATCACCCTGAAGGTTTGGAACAACCATCCCCAGTTTGACATCGCGGCCGGCACGGATCCGGAAACCCTTCTGAATTTATCGGGCGAGTGGACCCAAAACCAATACGGGGTCGATGGCAAGGGGTGGAAATTCCGCCATCTGACCGACGAAGAGAAAAGTGAGTTTTTAGCGGGCGATCCGGAAACCCGGGAAAAACAAAACAACGACTGGGCGGACATCGTTGATTTTCTGAACCAGATCAACGACCCCCGCCTCAAATCACTCTGCGATGAGTTTGTCGAATCCTTTGAAGCGCGGTTTCGTCGAACGGCCGCCGCAAAACGAAATCACCACGCCCGCCGGGGTGGCTTGGTCGAACATGTGGCGCAAATGATGCGCACGGCGGTGGCGATCTGCGGGGTTTATCCTTATTTGAATCGCGACCTCATGGTGGCGGGAGTTCTTTTTCACGACTGCGGCAAGCTCTGGGAAAACACCTACCCGGAGAGTGGCTTCAACCAACTCCACCTCATCCACGGGGAGATGCTGGGCCACATCCCTCTCGGAATGGAATTGGTCAACAAACTCTGGCGCGAACTTCCCCTCGAAAAATGGCGGGAAATGGAACCGGCCAACGAAGAGGTGCGCCTGCACCTGCTTCATTTGATTGCCTCGCATCACGGACAATATGATTTTGGCTCACCCACCCTGCCCCGCACTCCGGAAGCCCACGCACTCCACTACGTCGACAATCTCGATGCCAAGCTCGAGATGGTGAAGGACGCCTACGCGAGCGCAAACGAAACGGCCCCGGGAATTTATGAACGTCAATTCCCTCTGCCGGCCCCTTTGGTCGCGCCCCTCGCTCCGGTGGCCGGCCGCACGGACGATGAAGTGAAGGAAACGCCTCCTCCGGTTTCCAACGAGCTTTTCTAAACCCTCCTGATCGGCAGGGTATCCCCGGTAGGAAGAGGCTCTCCATTTCGGAGATGATTGCGGTGCGTTA
>CALFSW010000048.1 GCA_937916505.1 uncultured Verrucomicrobiales bacterium
TCGAGAACTTCTCCCGGACCCCGGCGAGCGAAGGGCAGGACATCATCGATGCCCGCCCGCTCGGCATCTTCGGCGACAGCGTCACCACCGACCACATCTCCCCCGCCGGAGCGATCACCCCGACCAGCCCGGCCGGACAATACCTCCTCGAGAACGGGGTCGAAAAACCCAAGTTCAACTCCTTCGGTTCACGCCGCGGCAACGACCGCGTCATGACCCGCGGAACCTTCGGGAACGTCCGCGTTAAAAACCTCATGACTCCCGGGATCGAAGGCGGCTACACCCAATACTTTGGTGATGCCCCCGTCCCTGCTCCCGATCAGGACATCGCCGCCACCGAGGGCGCCCAGCCCACCTTCATCTACAACGCCGCCATGGCTTACAAGCAGAGTGGTCGCAAACTCATCGTCATCGGCGGCGAAGACTACGGCATGGGATCATCGCGCGACTGGGCCGCCAAAGGCACCGCCCTCCTCGGCGTCCAGGCCGTGATCACCAAGAGCTTTGAGCGCATCCACCGCTCCAACCTCATTGGAATGGGAGTCCTGCCCCTCAACTTCAAGGACGCAGCCGACTACGACAAGATCAAGGACATGCACTCCTGCACCTTCAGCATCACCGGCCTCGCCGGCGAACTGAAGCCCATGCAGGAAGCCACCCTCACCACCTCTTGCGGACTCAGCCTCCCCGTTATCATCCGCCTCGATACCCCCGTAGAACTTGATTACTACCTCAGCGGCGGTATCCTCCCCTACGTCCTGAACCAGATCCTGGATTCTGCGCAAGATCAAAAAACCACCTCCACCGAAAACGGTGGCTGAGGCGTCTCAGCCAAACAGCGGTCAGTCTGACCGCTCCAAACTTTAAGAGAACACCTGTTGCGCCAGTCCGTAGGGGGCGTTTTTTGACATTTCGGTGACAAAACGAGCCCTCCAACACGTTGCTCTTGCACCCCCTTTTCCGCCCACGAACCTATTCCTCATCTGATCATCACCACTAATGCCCACTTTTGCTTCTCTCATTAGCGGTTGTTTTGCGATCCTCTTTCTGGGTGGCTGCAGCTCGGGTTATTACAAAAAGCAGGCGGACAAGGACGTCTACGCCATCCTGAAGAAAGTCGAAAATGACATCTTCGGGCACTCCTCCGACTTCTCCATCGATACCCCCGCCTCCGGCAAAAAGACCGAAGGCGTCACCACCGATACCGTTCTCAAATCCCGCACCAAAGGCGGGAAAATTACCCTCTCGCTCGATCAGGCCCTGGGCTACGCCATCAAGAACAGCCGGGAGTATCAATCGGAGAAGGAAAAGCTCTACCTGACCGCGCTCACCCTCACCGGAGAACGCCACAATTTTCGCCCCAATTTCTTCGGACGCACCCGGATCGAGAGCAATCGCCGCAGCGATGGCGAACGCACCGGCACCGCCGCGACTGACATCGGCGTCAATCAGGCTCTCCTCACGGGCGGGAGCCTCGGCATCAGCATTGCCAATGACCTCCTGAAATACTTCACCGGAGATCCCCGGCGCTCCGCGTCCTCCGTCCTCAATCTGAACGTGGCCCAGCCTCTCCTCCGGGGAGCCGGCAGCAAGATCGCCGCCGAACGCCTCACTCAAGCCAACCGCAACGTCGTCTACGCCGTCCGTGACTTCTCCCATTTCCAAAACACTTTCTCGGTCGAAATCGTCAACGACTACTTCGACCTCCTTCAACAGAAGAACGTCATCTTCAACGAATACAACAACTACGAATCCCGCAAATCCAACAAGGAATACCTCACCGCCCGCGTCGACCGTGAATCACCCGAAGCCCAGGGAGATTCCGAGCAAGACGAACTCCAGGCCAAGAACCGCTACATCAGCTCCATCACGAGCTATCGCAACGCGCTCGATCGATTCAAAATCACTCTCGGCCTCCCCCAAACCACCGACCTCCGTCTCGAGGACAAGGAGATCGATCTCGTCCGCGCCGCCGGAGCCAAGACCCTTTACCTTGGCAGTCAGGATGCCTTCCGCATCGCTCTCGACCACCGCCTTCCCCTCTTCAACCAAATCGACCGTTTCGAGGACAACAAGCGCCAGGTCGCCATCGCCGCCAATCAACTCAAGGCCGACCTCAACATCACCGGCAGCGGATCCCTAAACAGCGACGGCGGCCCCACCGACTACACGAACTTCGACTTCAAGAACGTCCGCACTTCCGTCGGTCTCCAACTCAATCTCCCTCTCGACCGACTTCGCGAACGCAACGACTACCGCGCCACTCTCATCAACTTTGAATCTGCCACCCGCACTCTCGGACAAAACTTTGACGAACTCCGCAACCTCCTCGACCGGCGCATCCGAGAACTCGAGCAATTCCGGCAGTCCTACCAAATCCAGAAAAACGCTGTCGCCCTGGCCAAGAAACGGGTCGAGGGCAACCAGCTTCGACTCAAAGCCGGCACCGTCATTTTCCGCAGACTGAGTGAATCACAGGATGCTCTTATCGCGGCTCAAAATGCCGAGACCCGGGCTCTCGTCGACTACCTCGGAGCACGCCTCAATCTCCTCATCGATCTTGGCGTCCTTCAATCCGACCAAAAGCGCTACTGGCTCAAGGAGAACCCCTCCAACATCAAGTTTAAGAAAGCTCCCACTTCTCTTGAAAAAAGTCTCCCTCTTGAAGTGGGCGACACTGTCATTTCACCCGACCGACTGTTCCAATGAAAGCTCTCCTTCAAAAACGATTTCTCATCCCCATCGCCGCAGTTATCCTGATCATTGCTCTGATCGTCGGCAGAGGAGGTGGCGATGCCGATGACGTCCTCAATCATACCGTCGAGCAAGGTGATTTTGTCATCTCCATTGTCGAAGGTGGAACCCTTGAAGCAGTCAATGAAGTCGTCGTCAAAAACACCATCGACGGTGAATCACGAATCATCTGGCTCGTTCCCGAAGGGAAATATGTCAAAAAAGACGAACTCCTCGTTGAATTCGACACCGGTGAAGCTGATAAAAATGTTGAAGAACAACGCGTCGAATTTGAATCCCGTCAGGCCGCTCTCGTGAAAGCCGAAAACGATCTCATCATCACCAAGAGCACCTCGGAAAGTGACATCAGTGAAGCCAAGCTGGCCGTCGAATTCGCCACCATGGACCTCGAAAAATTTGAGAAACTTGAACGGGTCCACAAGGTCCGTGAAGCCGAGCTCAAAATCGACACCGCCGAGGAAGCACTCAAGCTCGCCCAGCAGCGCTACGACTGGTCGGTCAAACTCTCCGACAAGGGATACGAAACCAAAACCACGGTCGACCGTGACAAACTGGACGTCAGCCTGAAATCGAAGGAATTCGAGACAGCCAAAAGCACCCATCAGATGCTTGAGACTTTCGATCTTCAAAAGGAATACGCCGAATTCGTTTCCAATAAAAAAGAAGCGATCGCCAAACTCGAGCGCGTCAAAAAACAAGGTGAGAGCAAAATCGCCCAGGACGAAGCCGCCGTAAACTCAGCCAAGATCACCCTGAAACTCACCGAGACAAGTCTCGCCAAGCGCGTCCAGCAACAAAAAGCCACGAAAGTCAAAGCCCCTCAGGACGGTCTTGTGATCTACGCCAAACCCCGCAGCCGCTGGGGCGACGACGTCCAAATCGCCGAGGGCTCGGTCGTCCGCAACCGGGCCACCCTCATCTCTATTCCCGATGTCACCTCGATGAAGGTTGTGGTCAAGATTCACGAATCCATGATCAGCCAGATCAATAAAGGCCAAAAAGCCTACGTCGTTCTTGATTCCCGCCCCGACGAACGCTTCGACGGTGAAGTCACCAAAGTTGCCATTCTTCCCGACAGCGACCGGAACTGGTCCAATCCGGATCTCAAGGTCTACGCGACCGAAGTCACCATCGCCGACACCATCGAGGGCATCAAGCCGGGCGTTTCCGCCAAGGTCGAAATCATCATTGAAGAACTTACAGACGTCCTCACCGCCCCAATCCAGGCCGTCACCACGGTCGATGGCAAACAGCTCTGCTACCGCAGCAACGGAGGCGACCTCGAACCCATCGAGGTCAAGATCGGCAAATTCAACACGAAATACATCGAGATCAAATCCGGCCTCGAAGAAGGACAGGAAATCATCCTCAATCCGCCCCTCGACAACCGGATCAATCTCACCGGCGAGACCACCGAAGACTCATCCTCGGAGTAACGCCCAATGTCCAATTCCCCTCCAGCAACCGAGGCCGCCGAAGTCATTCGCATCCGAAACGTCGAAAAGATTTTTGAAGTGGGCGAAGTCAAAGTCCGCGCTCTTCGCGGGATCGACCTCACGATCAGCCAAGGCGAATTTGTCGCCATCATGGGACCCTCGGGCTCGGGGAAATCAACCCTTCTTAATATCCTCGGCTGCCTCGACCGCCCCACCTCCGGTGAATATTTTCTCGGTGGCGAGGATGTCGCCCAAATGGATGACGACACCCTTTCCACGATCCGGGGAAAGCGACTCGGCTTCATCTTCCAGTCCTACAATCTCATCGCCCAACTCACCGTCCTCGAAAACATCCAGGTCCCCCTCATCTACCAGCAGGAGGACCTCGAGGAACACAAGGAACGCTGCATCGAACTCGGAAATCTCGTCGGCCTCGACGATCGACTCGACCATCGGCCCAACCAACTCTCCGGCGGGCAACAACAACGCGTTGCCATCGCCCGCTCGCTCGTCAACGAGCCACTCATGATTCTTGCGGACGAACCCACGGGCAATCTCGATTCACAAACCGAAATCGAAGTCCTCCAAATTATTGACGACCTCAATAAAAAAGGCCGTACCATCGTCCTCGTCACGCACGATGATATCGTTTCCCATCACGCCCACCGCGTCATCCACATGAAGGACGGACGCATCGACCGCGAAGTCATCAACTCCAACCCGGGAATCAGATCGTGATTTCTTCCCACTTTCTCAACACCGTCCAGCTCGGCATCAAAAGCCTCCTGCTGCACAAGCTCCGCTCGGGACTCACCATGCTGGGCATCATTTTCGGCGTCTGCTCGGTCATCGCCATGCTCGCCATTGGAGAAGGGGCCTCGTACGAAGCCCAGGAACGCATCAAACGACTCGGCAGCGAAAACATCATCGTCAACAGCATCAAGCCGCCCGAGGACAACCAACAAAATGCCAGCGGCAGATCGTTCTCGGTTGAATACGGAATCACCTACAAGGACGTCACCCGGATTCAAGACACCATTCCCGGCGTCGAACGAGTCGTCCCCATGCGCATCATCCGCGAAAATATTCGCTTCGATCGCAGCCAGGAATCGGGTCAAGTCATCGGCACCCTGCCGGCGTATTCCCTGGTGCAAAATGTCGACCTCGTCGCCGGCCGCTTTCTCACCCCGACCGATGAGCGATTCCAACGCAACGTCTGCGTCATCACCGAGGATCTTGTTCGCAAGCTTTTCCCCTATCAGGACCCGCTCAAATCCTCCGTCCGGGTCAAGGAAAGTTACTACGATGTCGTCGGTGTCGTCGATGAAACCGGCACCGCCGAACAGCGCCCCCAAATGGGCGACAGCCAGGGCGAAGCCGTCGACAACAACATTTACATCCCCCTCTCCACCGCCCGATCCCGCTTCGGTGAAATGCTCGTCAAGAGGAGTTCCGGCAGCATGAGCGCGGAGCGCGTCGAACTGCACCGCCTGATCATCAGAATGACCAATCCCAAGGCCGTCATCTCCGGCGAGCAGCAGATCCAGCACCTCTTGAACCATTTCCACAACAAAAAGGACTTCGAACTGATCGTCCCTCTCCAGCTCCTCCGCGAGGCGGAAGCGACCAAGCGCATGTTCAACGTGGTTCTTGGCTCCATCGCCGCGATCTCCCTTCTCGTGGGCGGCATCGGCATCATGAACATCATGCTTGCCACCGTCACCGAACGGACCCGTGAAATCGGCGTCCGGCGCGCCCTCGGAGCCAAGCGCAAGGACATCATCGTTCAGTTCCTCATCGAAACCATCGTCCTCTCCATCGGCGGCGGAATCATCGGAGTCCTTCTCGGAATCATCGTACCCCTGTGCGTTTCCTACTTCACCGACATGAAGACCATCATCACCGCCTGGTCCGTCTTCCTCGCCTTCGGCATCTCGGGTCTCACCGGCATCATCTTCGGGATCTACCCTGCCTCCCAAGCCGCCAAACTCGACCCCATCGATGCTCTTCGCCAGGAGTAGGAAACCCTACATCCTCCACGACGGAGCGAAAATTAAAAGCTCTGAGTTCCTTACTTTTGTCCACGCCCTCCACTAAAAATGGCCTTCTCCCCGGGCCACGACCGGGGGAACAAAGAAAAACAGCAATCCGCGACCTGCTCCGAAATTTTTCAAAACGTCCCTTACCCCATAAAACACAGGTGGAAGCGAACGAAGGCGCAGCGCTTCTCCAAATTATTCCCCCGACGCCGGCTTCCCGAAGACAGAGCCGGATGAATCAGTCAATCTTCCCGATCTCAATCATGAAATCGCGCCGAATCCTTCGGCCTTCCAGAAGGCCATACAAATTTTCATTCGGATCGCTGAAATCCTTCTCCCACCCCTTGTTATAGGAAAAGAGATGTTTCGGGAAATACTCAAAATACTCTTGTCTCTCCTCATCAGTGAGCCTTCCCCAGACCGCAAAATTCAGGGTCCGGGCGACTTTCTGTTTCATTTTGAGCGTCAGTCTTCGCCCCTGGGCCGCCCGCTGGACCTGTTTGTGAGTCAGTTGCTCCGGCGACACTTCGACCAAGTCATGATGACTGAGTCCCCAACACTCCAAAAGTCCGGCCAGTGGTTGGGGGCCAAGATCCCTATCATCGCTCATATTAGTCATTTTAGGCTGATGTGAGTCGAAGCTCACCCAACCCACGCACAAGTTGGCGTGTTTCACGGCGCCAGCGCTTGAGGGTTTCCCGGGAAGCCTCCAAAGACTGGGAAACACTATTTTCAAATTCGGTGAGGTTTTCCTTCAACTTTGCGAGGAGTTCATTGACCCGCGCCATGGCAACCTCACAAGCAGTCCCGTCGCTCTCTTTCAGCTCTGCCAACCTGGCTTCGGCCTTACGTTGTGCTTCCCGCATTTCTGCCGCAACAATCTTGCTGGTCGGAACGCGACGCAAATCGCTCACCATGCCGATCCTATGGAGAAACATAATCGACCACTTGGTTGGATCAAAATTCCACGCCTTGACACCATTGCGGTAGTCGTGCTGAAACTCGTGGTGGTAGTTGTGATAGCCTTCTCCATAGGTCACGAGTGCCATGATCCAGCTGTCACGTGCACTGCAGCGGGTGGAGTAAGGTTGCTCTCCGATGCAGTGACAAAGGGAGTTGATGAAGAAAGTGGATTGCTGAACGAGAACAACTCGAAGAGTTCCCACAACCAGGAAGCCCGCCATGGCTCCCACCATGCCACCCATAGTGAAATAACCCACAATCGCAGGGATGATTAGCCCGGCGATAAAAGCGATCGCGACGTAGTATTTATCCTGAAAACGGACCAAGGCATCCTTTCGGAGGTCTTTGACATTGTCCATCGGCTGCTGTGCGTCGAGCTTGAACAAAATCCAGCCAATGTGAGCCCAGAAGAACCCCTTGGTAATATCGTAAGGATCTTCGTCGTGATCGGTGTGTTTGTGGTGACGACGATGGTCGGAGGCCCAGTGGAGAACGGAGTTTTCAAAGGCACACGCTCCAAAAACAAGAGTGAAAAGCCTCACGGGCCACTTGGCCTTGAAGGAAAGGTGCGAAAAGAGGCGGTGATAGCCAAGGGTGATGCTCAAGCCGGTCGCGATCATGTAGAAGACGAACATGCTCCACATGACCCAGTTGAGGTCGTATTTAAACAGAAAAATAGGAGCCGCGATCACCCCGAGGGCGGTGATCACAAGGAGAAAGGAAGTGTTAACCCAGTTAACCCGATGGAAGGGAATTCGTAGATTCATAGTTCAAGATTTTGGTTGATACGGAAAACGTGAGTGAGCCTCCGCGTCTGGGACAGTATACC
>CALFSW010000049.1 GCA_937916505.1 uncultured Verrucomicrobiales bacterium
TTTTTTGAGGACTTGATTGAGGGAGGGGCGGTCGGCGAGGGTGAAGGGGCGGCCGCTGGCGTAGATGAGGAGTTTTTGGGCGAGGGAGCGCGTGATGAGGGTTTCGTCTTCCAAGAGGAGTTGGCGGAATTCCTGGAAGGTTTTGAAGGAGGTGCCGTTTTTGAAGGTGCCGTGTTCTTTGACGTCGGGGCCTTTGGTGTAGGGTTCGCGTTTGGAGATCTTTTTGCCTTCGCCGAGGGAGCGATACCAGGTGCGTTCGCCGCCGATGGGGTTGAAGATTTCGAGGGCGAAGCCGGGGGGATCGATGTGATCGTGGCAGCGGGCGCAGGATGGGTCGGAGCTGTGCTTGGCGAGTTGATCGCGGATGGAGATGGCGCCGCGGATGTCGGGTTCGACGGCGGGGGTGCCGGGTGGTGGTGGTGGAACGGGGCGGGAGAAAATTTGGTCGAGGATCCAGACGCCGCGAAGGACGGGTGAGGTGTTGGTGCCGTTGGCGGTGACTTTGTGAATGCTGGCGTGGGTGAGGACGCCACCGCGGATGGAGTCGAACGGGAGTTGAACAACGCGGGAGTGTTCGTGGCCCGTGATGCCGGGGATGCCGTAGTGGCGGGCGAGGCGTTCGTTGAGGACGGTGAATTCGGAGTCGATGAAGTTGGAAACTGAGAGATCTTTTTCGAGGAGGTGGGAGAAGAAGCCTTCGGTTTCGCGGACCATCGATTCCTGCAGCATGGGGTCGAACTCGGGGAAAAGTTTGGCGGAGGGGGAGGTGAATTCGATCTCGCGGAGGCCGAGCCATTGGCCGGTGAAATTCTTGATGAAGCGCTCGCGTTTGGGTGAGTTGAGCATTCGTTCGACCTGGGCGTGGCGGACTTTGGGGTCGGAGAGTTTTCCCCGGGCGGCGAGGTCGAGGAGTTCCTGGTCGGGCATGGAGGACCAAAGGAAGTAGGAGAGCTTGGAGGCGAGGGTGAAGTCGTCGGGTTCTTCCTTGCGATTGAGGAGGAGGAACTGGGGAGCGCAGAGGACGGCGGAGACGCCGGCGCGGACGGCTTGCTCGAAGGTGCGGCCTTTGGCGAGTCGATTGAGGGTGAGATTGACGAAGGGGTTGGCGGTTTCCCTGGTGACGGGTCGTCGGAAGGCGCGGGAGATGAAGGCGCGAATGATGCGTTCGGCATCGGCTTCGGGAGTGGTGGAGACGATGTCGTGGGTTTTGACGCCTTTGCGGTGGCGCATCCAGATGGGGGTGCCGGGTTCGAGGGTGATGGAAGGAGGATTTCCAAAGAGGGATTTTTGAGTGACGGAAGGGAAGGCTTGATCGAGGGGACCATGGGTTTCGGCCCAGACGACGCCGATGCCGGGTTGCTTCTCGTGTTTGTCGCGCCAGGTGACGTGGTCGGGGTAGACCCAGGGAACGATGTGGAGGGTTTCGGCTTCTGCGAGGAAGGATTCGAATTCGATAATGCGGGGAGCTTCCGGGGTGCCGGTGACATCGAACATGCCCATGAAGCGGCGCTTGCCGGGGCCGAAGAGGGGGCCGGCGTAGATGGCAACAGCGAGGGTGCGATCGCCGGGATCGTGCGGCCAGACCGCGATGCGGCATCGGTAGCGACCGTCTTCGATGGGGTGGGCTTCATCGATGCGAACGGGCGGCCAGCCGGGGGTGAATTTGACGAAGGAGTCGCTGACTTTGATGACGCCGCCTTTCTTTTTGGCGAAGGAGTCGAGGTTGTCCTTGTTCTTAGTGACGAGGGCGCGGCGGGTTTGAGCTGGAAGGGGCGGGATGCGGCGGATGGTGGATTCAAAAGCGACGTCGGCAGCTTCGAGATAACGCTCCATGAGGATGGAGGAGAGGCTGAGACCGTCGGCGACGTTGTCGAAGCCCTGGACTTTGCCGTCCTCGGGGAGGAGGTCGGCGAGGGAGGTGTCGATGCCGAGGAGGTCGCGGACGGTGAGTTCGTATTCGACGCGGTTGAGGCGACGAAGGGCAATGGGAGGCTCGGTGGATTCGAGAAGGGATTTTGTCAGGGAGGAGATGGCTTCTTTGAGCTTTGCGGGATCGGGGCGAGGTTCCTTTTTGGGAGGCATGTCGCCATTTTCGAGGGCCTCGAGGACGAGGTGCCAGTCGTCGGAATCGGAGGCGAGGGTGTCGAGGCGGAGGTCGCCTTTTTGCTTATCGGGGCCGTGGCATTTGAAGCAGTGGTCCTTGAAAAAGGCCTGCGGAGTCCCTGCCGCGAGGATGGTCGAGGCGAGGAGAGTGAAAAGGACGTGGCCCAAGGGCATGAGGATATTACCGGGAGAGATTGGAAAACCGTTCAAATGCAGAGTCGATTATGGTAGTGAAAGTGATTATGAAAATTCCTGCTCTTTCCGTTGTCTTGGTTTCGTCTTCGTTCGCCTTGCCGGAGGCGGTTTTCAAAGCACAGGTGATCGATGACAAGATCACGGTGGGATATGGGGTTGTGGTGGCGGATGTCGATGGGGACGGGAAGGTGGATATTGTCTTGGCGGATTCGGATCGCACGGTGGCTTATCGGGGGCCGGATTGGAAAAAACACGAGCTGACCGGGAATCTGACGAAGCGGGATCATGTTTGTCTTTGTGCTAAAGACATCACGGGGGACGGCAAGGCGGAGATCGCGGTGGGAGCGGAATGGAATCCGGGGGATACCAAAGACAGTGGCGCGGTGTTTTCGTTGGGGCAGTCGGCGGATTGTTTTGCGACGAGGGATGCGAAGGCGCTGCATCGTGAGCCAACGGTGCATCGCATGCATTGGGTGGAGGAGAAGGGCGGGAAGAATTTTTTGGCGGTGCTGCCATTGCACGGACCGGGAAATGTCAGGGGAGAAGGTGAGGGCATCAATTTCCTGGGGTATCGGCCGGAGGAGGACTGGAAGACCTTCCTCATTCACAAGGGGTTTCATCTGGCGCACAACTTTGATCCGGTGAAGTGGGACGATTCTGGGAACGAGAGTCTCTTGGTGGCGTGTAAGGAAGGGGTGCATTTGCTCTATCCGGCGGGAGGGAAGGAATGGACGGCAAGGCCCATGACGGAGAAGGGAGCGGGTGAGGTGCGACTTGGCAAACTTCCGAACGGGAAGCGTTTCATCACTTCGATCGAGCCGATGCACGGAAATGAGGTGGTTATTAATCCGGAGGAAAAGGCGGGAATGTGGTCAAAAAACCGGGTGGTGATTGACGACGGCTTGAAGCAGGGGCACGCGCTGGTAACAGGCGACTTTTTAGGACTGGGGTATGATCAGGTGGTGGCGGGATGGCGTCAGCAAGCCGGGGATGGAAAGAAGGTGGGCATCAGATTCTATGCGCCAACTGACAAAGAGGGAACGCAGTGGAAGCTGCATGCCGTCATCGATGACAACGAGATGGCTTGTGAGGACATGAAGGCGGCTGATTTGGATGGTGATGGAGACCTTGATTTGGTGGCAGCGGGCCGTGCGACGAAGAATGTGATCATTTATTGGAATCAATCGTCTCCGGAATCAAAATGATGACAAGCTGACGAAATTGCGATCGTATCAGGCCCTTGCATCATGAAACGTCGACATCTACTTCGCTCTACCGCCTTTGCCGGGACCTACTCCCTCCTTTCACCTTTTGCCAGGGCCGCCGGGGCCAATGGTGAGCTTCGGGTGGTGGTGATCGGGGTGAAGGGCCGGGGCTCCAGCCATATCAATGCCGTTCTTTCGCATCAAAAAGCCCGTCTTGTCGGATTGTGCGACATTGACTCGGACCAGCTCAAACGCCGGGTCACCGAGATGGAAAAACGGCATAAGCTGAAGGGATTGAAGACCTATTCGGACTACCGGAAGGTGTGTGAGGATCCCGATGTCGATGCCGTTTGTATCGCCACCACCAACCACACTCACACCGTCATTGCTCTGACGGCGGCGGCGAATGGCAAGCATGCCTATACCGAGAAGCCGGTTTCGCACAACGTGTGGGAAGGGCAAAAACTCGCCGATGGCCAGGCCAAGTATGGCACCGTCATTCAGCATGGCTTCCAGCGGCGTTCCGAGACCTGTTGGGCCGAGGCCTTTGCCTGGCTGAAGGAAGGCAATCTGGGGAAACTCACTTTGGCCCGCGGATTCTGCTACAAGCCGCGGAAGTCGATCGGGAAGTTGTCCGCGCCTGTCGAAGCTCCAAAAACCGTCGATTACGATCTTTGGTCAGGACCCCGCAAGGTCCTGCCGATTCGCCGCAAGCAGTTCCACTATGACTGGCACTGGCAGTCGCCCTACGGCAACGGAGATCTTGGAAACCAGGGGCCGCACCAGTTGGATGTCTGCCGTTGGGCGCTGGGAGATCCCATGTCGCTTCCGCCCGCCATTCTCAGCATCGGTGGTCGTTACGGGTACGATGACGACGGCGATACCGCCAATACCCAGATTCTTTATGTCGATCACAAGCCCGCTCCGATTCTTTTTGAAGTGCGGGGACTCCCGAAGAAGGACCTTGATTGGAAACACGGCATGCCAAACTACCGTGGGGTCACGATTGGTAATGTCATCGAATACGAAGGTGGATCGCTGCTTGGCGGTCATGGAGCGAGTTGCAAAGTGGTCGATAAGGACGGCAAGACGGTCAAGGAATTCAAGGGAGGGCAGAATCACCTCCACAACTTCTTTAGTGCGTGCCTCAGCGGGAAACAGAACCCGCTGCACAATGCTAAAAATGGCCACCACTCGGCGGCTCTGGCCCATATCGGAGCTCATGCCCTGACTCTTGGAAAAGAACTTCCAGCCGAGCAGATCAAGGCGTCATTGAAGGGCAATCCGCAGGTCGTGGATGCGGTGGACCGGATGATGGCCCACTTTGAAGCAAATGGAATTGGAGCGACGAAACCTGGTTTGGGAGCTCCTTTGACCACCGATGGGAAGTCTTTCACCGGCGAGTTCGGGGCCGCTGCCGCCAAGCTCGACCGTGAGCACTATCGTGAGGGTCACACCTTGCCGAATGCGTAGGTTTTTTCCTCTCCTGGAAATTAAAAAACCCCTCGTGCCTGAAAAGGCACGAGGGGTTTTTGTTAGGATCTTATGGTCTTCCCGCTGGTTCGACCGGCGACTGCGGAAGAAGGGCCGGGCCTTACTCGACCTCGCGGACGCGGTAGAACCTCCGAGGGGTTCCGATCGTCGGGAAGGCGTTGTAAGAAGTCGCCTCGCCCGTGCTGGCGACACTATCGGTGAGCTCTTCCCAATTGCTGAGATCGTCTGAAGCATCGACCGCGTAGAGCCTGTTCGTTCGTGAGTTCCACGTGATCGTCGTCTTCCCGGTCGGCACTTCGTGAGTGATCTCTGTGATGATGAAGGGCACTGGAGGGGAGATGAGATCCGGTGGATTCGCTCCTGCGGCGAGTTCCATGATCTGTTCGGGAGACAAGGCATTGGCGAAGATCGCGAAATCGTCGATCCGACCGCCAAAGCTGTTGGCCAAGCTTGGGCCTTCTGCTCCGAGGGTGATGATGCCGTCAAAGGCATCCAGGGGATCGGCATCACCCGCAGACACGGCCAGAACCCCATCAATCCATATTTGGCGATCGCCGAACTCATTGCGCTGGAAGACGAAGTGTTGCCAGACATCGAGGTTTGATCCGGTGGTGGTCAGGCGCTCTGGTCCATCACAGCAACCTGATTGGTCGAAGTAAATGGTGCCGTTCCCCCAGGGGACGTGTGCCTGGAATCCACGCTGGTTCCCGTCCGCATCGGGGGAGTGAATCCAGAAGGAGCTCGTGCTACCATCTGATGTTCGGAACTGCCAGAAAGTGACAGACATCGCGTTGTTGATGGCTGCCAGGTCGAGATGGGGGCCAGCAGCTGTTTGTGCGTAGGCTCCGTCGTTGACCGCCCCGAGTTCGAGTGCCTCGTCTCCCGGACTGCCGGTCGTGCCCATGCCAGTGGTGGTGAGGACTGCCGATCCGCCGAGAACGGCGTCAGGTGTATTGCCGACTTGATCCGCCAGTTGGCCGTCAAAATTGAAATACGTGAGCAACGTCAGTTCCTCCGAACCGGGGGTGCTGTCGGTGTCGGTAGGGTCGCTCCCATTGTCGATTTCGAGAAGGTCGGCGTAGCCGTCACCGTCGGAATCTTCTTTGGTTGGGTCTGTGCCGGCCTGGTCCTTGTCAACGAAGGGAAGTCCGGGGTTTTCGGCCCCATCGAGGAGTCCGTCACCATCGGTGTCGGAGTTGAGGGGATCGGTGCCGGTATCGGTGGCATCGACGTAGGTTCCGGAATTGCTTTCAACTCCGTCTTTCAGACCGTCCTCGTCGCTATCCTCGTTATTAGGATTGGTGCCAGCTATGAATTCACTAATATTGCTGGAGCCGTCATTGTCGAGGTCATCCGCCGAATCATCAATTGCGGGGTTGAGTCCATTCGCGATTTCATAGGCATCGGGCATATTATCAAGGTCAGCGTCATCATTGGCTGGGACGATCGACAGGGGATCATCGCCGCCGGCAAGAGCCGCGATTTCATCATCGCTCAGGGCGTCCGCATAGACAGCCATATCGTCCATCAATCCGACGGTGTTGAGCATAGCGGAATCCGTCCCAATAAAGAATCGGGTGAAGGTCTGCTGAAGATCGTCGGTGTTCTCCTTTTCGAGAAGTTTGACCCCGTTCACCCAGATTGCCTTGGTGTCCCCGTTTTTGTTCAAAACAACATGGTTCCATGTATTCACGGTGAAGTCTGCGCCGATATTCATTCGCTGACGTGCTCCATCGCAACACCCATTTGTGTCCCAATAGGCCTGTCCATTGCTCCACGGAGCATGGGCACTGAATGCCCGCTCAACCGCCGGAGAGTTGGCGTAAACTGCCATCGAGTTCTGAAAATCCGGCATGTTAATCCAAAAGGAAATTCCGATTTGGTCCTGGCTTCCCGCCAGACTCAGAAAACTGCCCTGCTCGACAATCACTCCGGTGCCGGCACCGCCTGTTGGTCCCATATCGAGAGCCCGGTCGCCCGCGCTCAGGGTTCTTCCGGTCGCATCGTCCGAGAACAAGGTCCCTGCTTTCAAATCGCCCTTGAATCCTTTCACAAGGTCGTAGGTTGCAGCGGGATCGCTGTTATCATTGAAATCCCAGTAAGCGAGGATGTCCAAAAGGCCCGAACGTAAGGGGCGGGAGGCGGGATTGGTGGGGTTTGAGGTCCCTACGAGCACTTCAAGTCCGTCATCGAATCCGTCGCCATCGGAATCAAGCACGAGTGGATTCGTGCCGGTCTGGTCCTTGTCAACGAAGGGAAGGGCAGGATCTTCGGCCCCATCGAGGAGTCCGTCACCGTCGGTGTCGGAATTGAGGGGATCGGTGCCGGTATCGGTGGCATCGACGTAGGTTCCGGAATTGCTTTCAACTCCGTCTTTGGCACCGTCATCGTCACTATCGTCATCACGCGGGTCGGTTCCTTGAAGGTATTCGTCCAGATTGGTCACGTTATCGGAGTCGGCGTCTCCGGCGGCATCGGAAGGGTCGCCGGAGTTGAGTCCATTGGCATCTTCGTAGTCGTCCGGCATTCCGTCATCGTCGGAATCGGGAAGGGTTTCCACCGTGATTGAATCAATTTCCCAGTTGGGAATTCCCGCGCCTCTGGAACCCTCATCAAAAGCTCCCACGAAGCGAACCTGAATGCTTGAGCCGGCTGCGACGCCGCCAACATTGGCCACGCTGGTAATAAAAGCCGGATCATAATACCCGGCGGAATCGGTGCTGAAGCCATCAAGGCCTCGAAGGACGTGATTCCCGATCAAGGGAGCGGTGTTGGTGTAACCGTTCAGTGTAAATGCAGATCCCGGGACATTCTCAAAGTCCCCGCCATCAATTGAGATTTGCAGACCTCCGCCATCCCAATTGTCTCCTTCGATGCTGTAACGGTGATCGAAACTGACCTGGATTCCCGCGGTCGCGGAAACGGCAATTGCGGGACTGGTCAGGGTGTTGGTGGACGGACCAGTGTCATCACCCTCGATTGACCAGGCTCCGCTTGCGGCACTGTAAACCGCTGGAA
>CALFSW010000050.1 GCA_937916505.1 uncultured Verrucomicrobiales bacterium
GCGTCGAGGTCGGCGGTGACGATGACGTCTTCGGGGGTGGGGGTGGCTTTGAGGATTTTATTGAGGTGGTGGGAGAGGACGCGGGCGTGGGGGCCTCGCATGAGGAGTTGGAAGCGGAACTGGGAGTGGGATTTGGTGAGTGGTGAGGGGATGGGGTCACCGAGAATGACGTGTTCGGGGAGGTTTTCGGCGAGTTTACGGTGGAGGGTTTGGAGGGTGAACTCGGCGCGACGTTCGTGGGAGGATCTCGCCAGGAGGAGGGCGAGGTGGGTGAAGGGGGGATAGCCGAATTGTTGACGCATCTCCAATTCCTGGGCGACGAAGCCATCGAAGTCGTGGTGTCTTGCGAACTGGATGGAGGGACTGTGGGGAGTGGAGGTTTGAATGATGACTTCGCCAGCCAAGTCGCCACGACCGGCTCGACCGGCGACCTGGGTGAGGAGTTGGAAGGTCCGTTCGCCGGCGCGGAAGTCGGGGGCGTAGAGGGAGAGGTCGGCATTGAGGACGCCGACGAGGGTGACGTTGGGGAAGTCGAGTCCCTTGGCGATCATCTGGGTGCCGAGGAGGATGTTGATCTTCTTGGCACGGAAATCGCGGAGGGTGTCGCGGAGGGTGTTTTTTCGGCGGGTGGTGTCGGTGTCGAGTCGGGCGATCTTGGCAGTGGGGAAGACTTTACGGAGAATGATTTCGGCTTTTTCGGTGCCGTAACCCTGCTGACGGATGGCGGGGTCTTTGCAGTTGGGGCAGAGGCGGGGGACGATTGATTGGAAGCCGCAGATGTGGCAGACGAGGCGTTCTTCACTGCGGTGGTAGGTGAGGGGGATGGCGCAGTGGTTGCACTCGATGACGTGGCCGCAGGGGGGACACTGAAGGGAGCGGGCGAAGCCGCGGCGGTTGAGGAAGACGATGACTTGTTCGTTCGCTTCGAGGCGTTTCTCGATGGAAGTACGAAGGATATCAGAGATGATGGCATCTCGGCCCTTGTGTTTCTTGGCCTCGATGCGCATGTCGACGACGCGTGTCAGGGGGAGGGAGGCTCCGTCGGCGCGTTCGGTGAGTTTGACGAGTTGGTATTTGCCGAGTCGGGTGTTTTGGAAGGTCTCGAGCGAGGGGGTGGCGGAGCCGAGAATGACGGTGCACTTTTCGAGGTGGCAGCGAACGACGGCGAGATCCCGGGCGTGGTATTTGGGCGGGTTTTCCTGTTTGTAGGCGGGTTCGTGTTCTTCATCGACGATGATGAGACCGGGGTTTTGGAGGGGCGCGAAGATGGCGGAGCGGGCTCCGATGACGATGCGGGCTTTGCCGGAGCGGATGCGGTGCCATTCGTCAAAACGCTCGCCTTGGGAAAGATGGGAGTGGAGGACAGCGATTTGGTCGACGAGTTCGTGGAAGCGGGCCTTGAAGCGCTGGACGGTTTGGGGGGCGAGGGCGATCTCGGGGACGAGGACGATGACTTGTTTGCCGAGATCGAGGGTGGCCCGGGTGGCCTGGAGGTAGACTTCGGTTTTACCGGAGCCGGTGATGCCGTGGAGGAGGATGGGGGAGGGCTTGTCGGAGTTGAGGCTTTTGAGGACGGTTTCGTGAATTTCGGCTTGTTCGTCGTTGAGGGTGAGGGGCTCGGTGGGGACGAAGGTTTCGTTGGCATCGGGGTCGCGGCGGACCTCGAGGTCGATGATTTTGACCCAGCCTTTTTCGGCGAGGGCTTTCAGGGAAGCGGAGGCGGAGGGGCCACCGAGATCGGTGATGGGGACGGGCTTGTCGGAAACGGAGAGGAGGGTGATGATTTGGTGTTGTCGCTTGGCGCGTTTGGCGAGGGTGGCGAGTTCTTCTTCGGAAGGAGGGTTTTCGAGCACGGCGGCGCGGCGGGTTTTGGCGGAGCCTTTTTCGCCCCGGATGGACGAGGGGATGATGGAGCGGATGACTTGTTCGAGGGGCGTGCCGTAGTAGGAGGAGATCCACTCGGCGAGCTTCAGGAGAGGCGGGGTGACGAGGGGTTCGGGATCGACGAGGTCGGTGAGGTAGCGGAGGGCGAAGTCGCCTTGGGGCTTGTCGGCAATACGGAGGACGGTGCCGGTGGCGGGGCGGTTGCGCAGGGGAATGCGAACGCGGCAGCCGGGGAGGACGTTGAGATTGTCGGGGATGGCGTAGTCGAAGACGAGTTCGGAGGGGCCGTCGATGAGAACGCTGGCGGAGAGAGGCATGCTTTGGGAGATTGGGTGAGGCGGTGGACGTTGGATGGTGGGAGGGAGACCTGGCGGTTGCCGTTTAGCTCTTAGCCGTTGGTTTTTTTGAGCGAAGCTGCGCTTCGGGTGTTTTGGCTATAAGCCAAGCGCTAAAGGTCATTAGCCGGGTGGTTCGAGTGGCTTTTGATGGGGAGGGTTAGCGGAGGGTGACTTTTAGGCGGTAGAAGCGTTTTTGAGTCGAGGGGAAGACTGTGAAGGTTTGTTGGGTGAAGCGGGAGTTGGGGGGATTCGGATATTGGTTTGGTGAGTGGGGTCCAGGAGAGCAGGTCGGTGGAAGTTTGGAGGACTTGGATGAGGTCGTCTGCGGCTAAATTTCTTGGGACGATGACGCCATTGACAATCGGGATGAGGGCTTGTTCCTGGAGAGAATAGTCGAGGAGGTCGCCGCCGGGGAAGGTGGTGGAGTCGGTGGTGCCGGGGTTGCCACCAAGGTCGGTCGAGGAACGCCAACTGGTGGGGTTGTTGGGGGGGAGCTTGTTTGCAGGGCTGATGCGGACGAGGGAGAATCCGCCGCCATCGGGAGCTTCCGGCCAGGGGTGTTCGTCATTGTAGGTGAGTTTACAGGTGCCGTTGAGCGAATCGTAGCGGAGGGCAAAGAAATACCAGTTGCCGTTGGAGAGGGTGAGGGGGCTGGAAACGGAAGTGTTGGAGGAACCGTTGCCATCGCGAAGGAGAGCACGGACTTTGTTGCCGGAGCTGCCGAGGTCGATGCGGATGCCCGAGCCGTCGTTGCCGGTGGCGTGGGGGGAGGGGAAGCCTTTGGTGGGGGTGGCAGAGCCGATGAGGGTGCCGTGGTTGTTGCCAAGGGAGTCTGTGACAAGGGTGGAGGGGCCGGTTTCGTCGAGAGCGTAGTGGGCGACCAAGTCCGCCTTGGCCGAAAAGAGGAGGAAAAGAAGAGGGAGGATGGAGAGAAGTGATTTCGTCATGCGCGGAAGGGGAAGCTAGGCCTTGGGGAGGGGGGCGGCAAGTTGGAGGACCCGGAAAATCAATCTCCGTGGGAGTGGTTCATTGAGTCGAGAAGCAAATACCGGATGTCTTGGTGGGAGAAGGGTGCTAAGAGTTGGAGGTGTTCGGATATTTCACACGCAGATTGGTGGGGTCGTTGCTTGGGAAGGTGATGGATCGGGTGGTCAAGGATCCTACGAGTCCCGATTACGTGATGGCGGGGGATCAAGAGGATGAGGGACCGCAGGAGTTTCGAATGGTGGGTGCGATTGGGAAGGAGAGTTTTCGGGAATTTGTGGCTGAATTGGACGGGACTTTGGAGAAGTCGTTTCGGCCGGGGCAGTTGAATACCTTGATGGGGAAGGTTTCGAATCTTGGGCAGGGCGAGTCGCTGTCGTCCCTTTTTTCGTTGAGTTATCGTGGACAGGCGTCGGCCTTGCAGATGGCGGCGGAAGGGGAGGAGACCTCACTTTACGTGAGAATGGAGGGAAGTGGTCCGGTGATGGAGTTGGTTGCGGAGAAGTTTGGTCCCCGGATTCAAGCGACGGTGGAGCTTGCGAGGCTGCGGGAAGTAGAGGTGGGGTCGCCTCGGTATGAGGAATTGCTGCGCCTTCGGTTTCTAGAGCTGAGGTTACCGCTGGGTCTTCGTTGGACGGTGGATGATTTAAAGTGGGAGCAGGTGGAGCGGCACTTTGGTCTCTATCTACTGGATCAACCAGTGGCGGTGGTGGCGGTGAGGGAACTTGCAGAGGGCTCGGTGAAATTAAGACAAATCGCGACTGCGAAGGCCTATCAGGGGAAAGGATTTGGACGTCGGCTGATGGCGCTGATTGAGGAACAGCTCGCCGGGGAAGGCGTTCATACCTGCGAACTTAATTCTCGAATGAACGTGGCGGACTTTTACGAGAAGCTCGGCTTCGAGCGGGAAGAGGAGGTGTTTGAGGAGATTGGAATTCCGCATATTAAGATGGAGAAGAGGCTTATCCCGAATGGGTGAGCTTGATTCCGAGGAAGACGGCGGCGATGCCGAGAATGACGGAGAGAGCGATCTTAAGGATGGCAAGGTGGGTGAGTCCGGTGGTCCAGAGTGAGTGGGTGTCTTTGGCGAAGGTGGAGAAAGTGGTGAAGCCGCCGAGAAAACCGGTGGCGAGAAGGGGGAAGACCCAGGCGGGAGTGGATTTGTTGGTGAAGTAGCCGAAGAGGCAGCCGATGAAAAAACAACCAAGGATATTACAGGTGAGGATGCCTGTGGGAAAGCGGTGGAGAGACGTTTTTTCAGTGAGGGTTTGGATTCCGGAGGAGAGGCCATAGCGGGCGAGGGAGCCTAGACCTCCGCCGAGGAAAACCAGAAGGGCATTCATGAGTCCTGATTGACGAGGGTGAGGAGGGCGCGGACTTTATCGAGATCTTTAATGCCGGGGGAGATTTCAGCTCCGGAGGCGATATCGAGGGCGGCGGGGTGAACGGTGTTGAGGGCCTCGGCGGCATTGTCGGGGGTGAGACCGCCGGCAAGGATGAGGGGGATTTGAGGGTGGCCTTGGGCGAAGTCGCGGGCGAGGGACCAGTCGAAGGTTTTGCCGGTGCCGCCGTAATCGGAGCCGGCGGGGGTATCGATGAGGAGGGCGAAGTTTTCGCGGGGGAGTTCGTAGTCGGGGAGTTTGGTCGCGGAGACCGCACGGATGACGGGAATGTTTTGATTGAGGAAGAAGGAGATGTCGTCGGGACTCTCGTCGCCGTGGAGTTGGACGACGTCGATGAGGCATTCGTCGAAGAGGTCGAGGGCGAGGGGGCGGGAGTTGTTGACGAAGACGCCGACGCGGAGGATATCGCCCGCGACGTGCGAGACGATGGTGGAGGCTTTTTTGGGAGAGCAGTATCGTTTTGAGGGGGGCCAGAAGTTGATGCCGAGGGCGGAGACCCCGAGTTCAGCCAAATGGGTGGCGTCGGCCAAGGTGGTGACGCCACAGATTTTGAGGGAAGGCTTTGATGAGAAGAATTCGGGGAGCATCGGTGCGAGGTTAACAGGGATTTTGGCTGATTGAAACGCGAAGACGGGGAGGGAGGAAGTTTTTTGGGTGGGGTCCCAGGTTGAAGGCTAGCTCGGTGTGGTGGGGAATTGGAGGGGGAAACCGGGTCATACAGGAGATCGGTGGTGGGTTTGATTCGGAATTGGAGGGGGGTTGGAGAGAATTCTTGATGCTTTGGGAAAGTTAAATACTCTCTCCCCATGGCCGCTGCCGCGAGTTACACCGAAGACGACATCAAGAGCCTCGACTGGAGGGAACATATTCGTTTGCGCCCGGGGATGTACATTGGAAAGCTGGGAGACGGTTCCTCGCCGGAAGATGGGATCTATATTCTCTTGAAGGAGGCGATGGACAACTCAGTGGATGAGTTTGTGATGGGGCATGGCAAGGAAATCACGATTGATATCGATGCCGAGGGACGGGTGGAGGTGCGGGACTACGGGCGGGGGATTCCGCTTGGGAAGCTGATGGACTGTGCGGCCAAGATCAACACGGGTGCGAAATATGATAGCGAGGCTTTTAAGAAGTCGGTCGGCCTGAACGGGGTGGGAATCAAGGCGGTGAATGCGTTGAGCGAGTTTTTTGAAATCCAGGCATGGAGAGAAGGGAAGACGAAGGCGATTGAGTTTTCAAAAGGAGAAGTGGTGGAGGAGATGGTCAAGCCGAAGGCGGATGGATCGGAGCCAGGAACGCGATTGGCCTTTGATGTCGATCGATCGGTTTTTCCGAAACGGACAAATTACAGGGCTCCCTTCGTGGAGAAGATGTGCCGGTATTATTCCTACCTGAATCCCGGGTTGGCGTTGGTCTTCAACGGGAAGAAGTTCAAATCAAGGAACGGGTTGCTGGATTTGTTGAAGGAAGAGATGGACGAGGCCCCTCTCTATGATCCGATTCACTTGAATGGCAATGATATCGACGTGGCCTTCACCCACGGCCCGGGCAGCAGTGAGGATTATTACTCCTTTGTCAACGGTCAGAATACCACCCAGGGCGGGACTCATTTGGCAGCCTTTCGAGAGGCGATGGTGAAGGTGATCCGGGAGTTCTTTAAGAAGAATTACGATCCTTCGGATATCCGGGCCGGTCTCACCGGAGCGATTTCGGTGAGGATCGAGGAGCCGGTTTTCGAGAGCCAGACCAAGACCAAGCTGGGTTCGGCCACGGTTTCTCCCGACGGGGAAACGGTCAGGACGTTCATTGGCAGCTTTTTGAAGGAGGAGCTGGATAACTTCCTCCACAAGCATCCTCCGGTGGCCGAGGCGATGCACAAAAGAATTCTCGCCGCCGAGAAGGAGCGGAAGGAGCTCAGCGGCGTCAAAAAGCTGGCCCGTGACCGTGCCCGCCAGACCAAGGTTCACAACAAGAAGCTCCGTGACTGTCGGGCGCACCTCAATACGAAGCACAAGCGGCGTGAGGATACGACGGTGTTTCTGACCGAGGGAGATTCGGCGAGTGGTTCGATCACGAAGTGCCGCGATGTTGAGACCCAGGCTGTTTTCTCTCTTCGGGGAAAGCCTTTGAATACTTTTTCGCTGACCAAAAAAGTGGTTTATGAGAACGAGGAATTCGCGCTCTTGCAAGCGGCTCTGGGAATTGAGGATGACATTGAGTCACTGAGATTCAATCGGGTGGTGATCGCGACCGATGCCGATGTTGATGGGATGCATATCCGTCTCCTTTTGTTGACGTTCTTTTTGCAGTTTTTCCCCGAGTTGATCCGGGAGGGGCATCTCTACATTTTGCAGACTCCGCTTTTCCGGGTGCGGAACAAAAAGAAGACGATCTATTGTTACGATGACGATGAACGCGAGGCCGCGATGACGGAACTAGGCCGGAATCCCGAGATCACGCGATTCAAGGGATTGGGTGAAATTTCGCCTGACGAGTTCAAGTTCATGATTGGGAAGGACATCCGTCTTGATCCGGTTCAGATGGAAGAGGGGAAGGGTCTTAAAGAAATGCTGACCTTTTACATGGGGAAAAACACACCCGACCGTCAGGGATTCATCATCGATAATCTGCGCGACGACGTGGATTCAGCGGAAGTTTAGGGAGGTGACGGACTCGTCACGCATCTGGGGATTTGCGATGACGAAAAAAGAGGGTAGAAAGCGCACGGAACCTGCTTAGGTTCCCATCAACCGCTAACTATCAATGAAGAAACTGATTTTCCCGCTCGCTGCGGTATCGCTGCCGATGAGCCTTTCGGCTCAACTCATTATCAACGAACTCCTTTATGACCCGGCCCCCGGAAACGATGTCAATCAGGATGGAAATGCCAGTACCAGTGAGGATGAATTCGTCGAGATTGTGAACGCTGGTGCGTCAGCAGTTGATATTGGTGACTATTCAATCACGGATGCAAGTGGCAATACCTTCACCTTTCCTGTGGGAACAATGATTGCAAGTAATGAGGCCCTCATTGTGTTCAATGCCGGAAACCCTCCCGCGACTCTCAATGGCGCGACTGTTTTCGTAGGTTGTCCTTCCCTCAACAATGGCGGAGACACCATCACTTTGTTCGATCCGGGCTTCAATCAATTGGATCAAGTCGTCTGGACATCAAGTGGCGTCTCTGCCGACCAGTCCTACAATCGTAATCCTGATCTTTTCGGAACTTTCGCTCCTCATTCTACGGTGCCGGGAGCCATCGGAACCGAGTCTCCCGGCACTTCGGTGAGCGGAGGTAGCTTCGATTCTTCTCTTCCGGAGATGACGATGACCCCAATGACGAGTTCGATCAGTGAGAGTGGTGCTGGCAGCACAACCACGTTGACGGTGACTCTCGCGGAGGCCCCGGGGGCTTATCCTGTCGTCGTGACTCTGGAGAGCAACGATTTGAGCGAGGCCACGGTTCCTGCGAGCATCGACATCACCAGTGGTCTGACCGGAACGTTTACGGTGACCGGAGTCGACGATCCCGATCCTGATGGCGATCGGGACGTTGCAATTATGGCAACAGCGGACGGTTATCGTCCCTCGTCCGCGACCGTCACGGTGACGGACGATGGCGACACCGGAACCTCTTCAGCGAGCCCAATTCTGATCACCCAGTATCACGAGGGATTCTCCAATAACAAGTATCTCGAATTGACGAACGTCTCCGACTCCGAGGTTGATCTTTCGGGATTCATCATCACGCGTTGGGCCAATGCCAGCACCGAGGACTTTAAGACGGTTGGCAGCCTGCCGGGTGGCGAAGAAACGCTTTCCGGAATTCTTCCAGCCGGAGCTAGCTTCGTCATTGCAAATGGCAGCGCGACAACTCCGGTGGCCGCGGGATCGGCCGATCTGATTTCAACCGCAACCTTCTTCAATGGTAACGACTCGGTGGTCCTTTATCAGGGAACGATCGATCCGGCGAACATTGCAGATGCCGTTAGTTTTACTGATGCAGGCAATGAGGGCAATGATCGTGGCTTTGTGAGACAGAATGATTTGATTGGTTTCAACCTCGATGCCGGATCTACGGTTCTGGATTTCCCCGGAGTTTGGCAGGAAGTGTCCATTCCTGATGTTGATGCGGCAATTCTGGGAGATGACAACTTTATTGGTTCCAGTTCCCTTGGTTCAAACAGCCCTTTACTCGGTTTTACCGTGACTTCGGCGATTGCCAATGAGGCTGACGGGTCATTGCAGCTGGAGGTTCAAATTCTCAATCCGGATGGAAACGCGGTTTCGGTTGATGTTGCCCTGGACACTGTCAATAGCACTGCCTCTGCCGCTGATCTTGGAAACTATTCCACGCAAACGCTGAATTTCCCGGCCGGAGCTTCCAGCGGGGATTCCCAGACGGTGACTGTCAATCTCGCCGATGATACGGAGGAAGAAACCGCCGAAACAGCAATTTTCAATCTCAATAATTTGGTCACAGGTGGTGGTGCTCGTGTTGGAGGAGCCTCTTCGTTCAACCTGAGTCTGCAGGACAATGATACGATTATTCCGCCGGTCTACATTTCGGAGATCGCCGATCCGCAGGACAGCTTTGAGGCCCGTTTTGTGGAACTCTTTAACCCAACTTCGGAAGCCATCGATCTTGCTGCTGGAAACTGGAATCTCGTCTATTACGTGAATGCCAGTAGCTCCGGACGGGCGATTCCATTGACCGGAATCATCCCGGCCAATGGGACTTATGTGATTGCCAACAATAGTGCCAATTTTGCGACAGCCTATCCTGCGGCCCCGAGTCCCGATCAAGAAGATGACACCATCAATTCCAATGGAGATGACAACATCGAGCTTAGGTTTGGAGGCGGTCAGACCGGCGGTGCGCTAGTCGACATTTATGGAATGCCGGGAACAGACGGAACCGATCAGGAGTGGGAGTTCCTGGATTCCCGCGTTGATCGTGTTGCCGGCGCTCCGAATGCGACCTTCACGATTGAAGAGTGGCTCATCACACCTGCGGTTGTTGCTGAAATGACTCCGGGAGTTCATGGCGGGGGCGGTCCGGTGGGTGGCGTGACTTTGGAAATTGTTGACTTTACGATCGATGAAACAAACGGTTCCGCCGTTCTCACCGTGACAGGACTTGGTACTAAAATTTGGGTTCTGCAGTCTTCGGAGGATCTCGGTCTCCTTGATGCCTGGGAAGAGGTTGCGGGTGGATTCAGTGAGTCGGATAACCCCGATGGTTCAACCAACCTGACCTTTTTTGATGCCTTCCCGGCCACTCCGAAGCAATTCTATCGTCTGATTGAGCAGCGGTAGGGTCTTGGGATTCATCTTCAATTCAAAAAGGGCGGGAATTCCCGCCCTTTTTTATTGGGTCGGCGCGTTCCGATTGTTAGCTTTTCTTAACAACCGACTGTCTGAGATCTAGAAATGGACGAAACCAACGAACCCCAGGAGCCGCGCGAAAATCTTTCGCTGGGCGGGATGTACAAGGACTACTTCCTTGATTACGCAAGTTACGTGATCATGGAACGGGCGGTTCCGCATCTTGGAGACGGTCTGAAACCCGTGCAGCGACGTATTCTCCACTCCATGAAGGAGCTGGAGGACGGGCGTTACAACAAGGTGGCGAATGTCGTGGGAAACACGATGAAGTACCACCCGCACGGGGACACTTCCATCGGGGACGCGATGGTGCAGTTGGGTCAAAAAGATCTTCTCATTGATACCCAGGGAAACTGGGGAAACGTTCTCACGGGTGATCGGGCGGCGGCATCCCGGTATATTGAAGCCCGGCTCACGCCCTTTGCGCTTGAGGTCGCCTTCAATCCAAAGACCACGGAATGGACCCGGAGTTACGACGGCCGGAACAAGGAGCCGGTGACGCTCCCGATGAAATTTCCGCTCCTGCTGGCGCAGGGGGTCGAAGGCATCGCGGTGGGTCTGGCGTGTAAGATTCTCCCGCACAACTTTATCGAACTGATCGAGGCCTGTATTTGTGTCTTGAGAAAGCAACCGTTTGAATTGTTTCCGGATTTCCATACCGGTGGCATGATTGATGTTAACGACTACCGCGAAGGACTTCGAGGAGGGAAGGTGCGCGTGCGTGCCAATGTTGAAGTGGTGAAGGCGAAGCTCATTCGGATCAGCTCCATTCCCTTTGGGACAACTACTGGCGGGGTGATGGATTCGATTGTCAGTGCCAACGACAAGGGGAAGATTAAGATTTCAAAAATTGAGGACAACACGGCGGAGAATGTTGAGATTCTCGTGCACCTTCCGGCAGGGGCGGATGCCGGGACCACGCGTGAGGCTCTCTTTGGTTTCACTGATTGTGAGGTCAGTATTTCGCCCAATTCCTGTGTCATTCATGCCGGGCGCCCGCATTTCATGCCGGTGTCCGAGATCCTGAAAAGCTGTGCCCTTCAAACAAAAGAACTCCTGCTTAAGGAACTTGAGATTCTTCTCGGAGAGCTCAATGAGAAGTGGCATTTCAGCTCGCTGGAGAAGATCTTTATCGAGAACCGGATTTACCGGGATATCGAGGAATGCGAGACTTGGGAGGCGGTGATCGAGGCCATCGACAAAGGGCTCGATCCCTTCAAAAAGCTCCTCAAGCGTGAGGTGACCCGGGATGACATCATCCGCCTGACCGAGATCAAGATTAAGCGTATTTCCAAGTTCGACAGCTTCCGGGCTGACGAGGAGATCAGGGGTCTTGAAGGCCGGATTGAAGAGACTGAGAAGAACATCAACAATATCACGCGCTACTCCATTGCCTACTTCAAGGCTCTGATCAAAAAGTACGGCAAGGGCAGGGAGCGGAAGACGGAGATTGCAGAGTTTGGGGTGGTGAAGCGATCCGCAGTGGTGGTCGCGAGTGAGACTCTTTATCTCGACCGAAAGAACGGCTTCGCCGGAATTTCCCTTAAGAAGGAGGAAGCTTTGGAAAAGTGCTCCACGCTTGATGACATCATCATCTTCTCGCTTGATGCCGAGATGCGGGTGACCAAAGTGGCGGACAAGATCTTTGTCGGGAAACGTCCCGTTCACGTCTCGGTTTTCCGTAAGGAGGAACCGAAGGTCTATTCCATGATCTATCGCGAGGGGCGTGAAGGCCCCTATTACGCCAAACGCTTCAAGGCCGGGGGAGTGACCCGTGACAAGATCTATAACATGGGGAAAGGAACGAAAGGATCTCGCGTGATTTATTTTACGGTTCACGATACCGAGGAAGAAAGTGAAGCCAATACGGTGGTGGTTCACCTCAGACCGGCTCTGCGTCTTCGCAATGTTTCGCGCCTTTTCTGTTTCGGTGAAATCACGATGAAAGGAAGGGCTTCGAGAGGGAATATCGTGACCAAACTTACCGTCGATCGTGTCGTTCGAGCCTCTGCAAGTGATCTTGGTGGAAGTTAAGGCTTGTCTGATTTTACAAATTTCTTAAAGTGTTCTCATGAACACTAAGTCGTATTGGAGGGTCCGTCTTGCCTGGGCCCGCTGGAGAATGAAAGTGACCCGCAGCCGGGTTTGGGGATTGCGTCGTAAGTTGCGACTCTGCCGGGGAAGAATGCACGCGAAGCAGTTGGAGCTGCCGTTTCGCTAGTCAATCATCCTTCATCGAGACGGGGATTCCTGTGAGGCCTCCAGGAGGGATTTTTTTCAGGATCAGGGTTTTTTCCGATACCGGAAAGTGAAACGACGCCTTGGGTGAGGGGGCGTTGTCGTAGCCGTGCCAGCCGGTTGCGGGGTTTTGCTTGGCGTCAGCACCAGGCGAATTGGGGTTTCCTTTCGTTTCCTTGGCGATGCCCGGAGCGGGAAAGTCGCCGGTGGACGCGGTGATGCCTGATTTTTCGACCGGTTTACGGGAGGTTGCGGAAAGGCTCTATGACCTGGGGCACCGGCGTTATGCCTTTTTGGCTGCCCGGTCCACGGGGCAGCGGGTTGGAGGACGACCCTCGATTTTTCAGAAAATCATTGGCGAATTTGAGAGTGCCCAAGCGGAAGTGGTTGTATGCGGCCCGCTCATTGAAGAGGCCCGTGAAGTTGGTCGTGAAATCCTTGGAGGAGACGAAAGACCTACTGCGATTGTGACCTTAAACGATCTCACTGCGATCGGCGTGATGAGGGCGGCCAAAGATCTGGGAGTGAGAGTGCCGGAGGATCTGTCGGTGGTTGGAATTGATGGGATTCCGTTGGGTGAATATTTGCCTGTTTCTCTTTCGACGATCGCCCAGCCTCACCAGGAAATGGCGGCCAAGGCGGTTGAGTTTTTGATTGATCGGATCGAGGGGGAGGGCCGTGATTTATCCAGAGAGGCAACTTTCGAGACCAATTTTGTTGAAAGAGAGTCGATCGGGCCGCTGATGTGAATCAATATGAATCGTTTCTTTTCAATCCGTCTCCTTTCAGAAAGACTCCGTCACAAGGTTTTTGTCGCCTGAAGCTTCATGACGGAAGATTCCCATCAGCGTATTCACAACGCACTGGATCATTTTAAGATCGAACTTCACTCATGGGGGTTTACGGACACGGGAACGCGCTTTGGCAAGTTCCTTCAGGACGGCGCTGCCATCGATCTGGCCGACAAACTCGCTGACGCCGGTGAGGTTCATCAGTTGACGGGCTGTTGTCCCAAGCTTGCCGCACATGTGCTGTGGGACTTTCAAGAAGGACTCGAACCCTATGAAGTGATCGCTTTGGCCGAAAAGCACGGCGTTGAAATTGGATCAATCAACCCCAACCTTTTTCAGGATCAAGACTATCGACTCGGAAGCCTTTGCAATAGCGATCCCGGAATTCGTGAAAAGGCGTCCAGGCACGTCATTGAGTCGATCAAGTTGGGACAGGCGGTCAACTCCAGGATTGTCTCCCTTTGGATGGCCGACGGCACCAACTGCCCGGGTCAGGATTCCATCAGAGCTCGCAAGCGACGCCTTGAAACGGCACTCGGTGGATTTCATGATGCCCTCGCGGAGGACCAGATTTTTTTGTTGGAGTATAAACCCTTTGAGCCCGCCTTTTATCACACCGATATTGCGGATTGGGGAATGTCCTATCTCCACGCAAAGAAGATGGGGCCGCAGGCCGGGGTTCTCGTTGATACCGGCCACCATTATCAGTCGCAGAAGATCGAGCAGATCGTGGCGTGGCTGCTGGATGAGGAAATGTTGGGAGGGTTCCACTTCAACGACCGTAGATACGCCGACGATGACCTCACCCTTGGCTCGATTGATCCTTATCAAATCTTCCGTATTTTCAATGAAGTCCACGGGTATGCCGCCTCAAACGGGGGGCGTTACCCGGCCATTGAGTATAGGGTTGATCAGTCACACAATCTGAAACCCGGGATGGAGGCCATGATTGAAACCGTGACCGCGGCGCAGGAGCTTTATGCCAAAGCTGCTCTGGTCGATCACGAGTGTCTTCAAAAACACCAGGAAGCGGGCAAGGTGGTGGATGCCGAACGTCTGCTCAAAAAAGCATTTGGAACGGACGTGAGCGGACCTCTCTCCGAATGGCGCGAGGGGCGTGGGCTTGCGCCCGACCCGTTCATCGCCCTACGCAAGAGCGAGTATCTTGAAAGAATTTCCTCAGACCGCAAAGAACGTCGCAAAAAAAAACGGTAACCCAAGCAGCGCAAGCTACGCGTAAAATTTTATATCCACCCATGTCCTTCGATCCTTCCGAATACCGCCATGTCAACTACGGTTGGGATGACGAGAAAGTCGCCTCAATGAACGCTGTCGAGCGTCTCACTTTTCGTTCCAATATTCTTGGTGCCGACCAACGCATCACCAACACCGGGGGAGGGAACACCTCCGCCAAAGCCATCGAATGCGATCCTCTCACAGGCGGGGATGTCGAGATTCTTTGGGTCAAGGGGTCTGGTGGGGATCTCCGCACTTCGACGATTGAGAATTTTTCCTCATTGTATCAGGACAAGCTCATTGCCCTTCAGAAACTCTACCACGACACCACTCCAAACGGCGTCAAGACCCGGATCGAAGATGACATGGTCGGAATGTACCGGCATACCACTTTCAATCTGAATCCGCGGGCTTCGTCCATCGACACTCCGCTTCACTCCTTCATTCCTTACAAGCATGTCGATCACATGCATCCCAATGCCTTCATCTCGCTTTGCGCGACGCAGAATTCGGAGGCGATCACGAAGGAAATCTTTGGAGACGAAATCGTCTATACGTCCTGGCAGCGTCCAGGTTTCGATCTCGGTCTTCTTTTTCAGGAGGTCTGTGAGAAGAATCCCTCGGCAAAGGGAATTAACATGGGGCAGCACGGCCTCATTAACTGGGCAAATGACGATAAGGAATGCTATGAGCTGACCCTTGAGTTGATCGAACGGGCAGGCCGATACATCGAGGAGCGAGACAAGGGGGACGAGACCTTCGAGGGGCGGAAGTTTGAGAAGCTTTCCGCTGACCAGCAGAGTGAACTTGTCAGCGAGATTCTCCCCTGGCTTCGCGGACAAGTGAGCCAGAAAAATCGCTTCATCGCTACCATTGAGACAACGGAAGCCGTTCTCGAATTCGTTAATTCGAACGCGGCGCCCCGCCTCGCCGAGCTTGGGACATCCTGTCCTGATCATTTTTTGCGAACCAAGATCAAGCCACTCTACATCGAATGGGATCCGCAAAATGAAGACCTCATCTCCCTCCGTGGCAAACTCACTTCGGGACTGGAGAAATACCGGTCCGATTACGCTGCTTACTATGAAGCGAACAAAGAGCCTTCATCGCCTGCGATGCGCGACCCGAATCCCACCGTCGTGCTCATTCCCGGGATTGGCATGATCGCATTCGGAAAGAACAAGAGCGAGTCACGCGTGACCGCCGAGTTTTACAACTGCGCCATCGCGGTGATGCGGGGAGCCGAGGCGATTGATGAATACATTGGTCTTCCGCAGAAGGAGGCCTTTGACATTGAATACTGGGCGCTTGAAGAAGCGAAGCTCCGCCGTATGCCGCCCGAGCGCGAGTTTGCCCGCAAGGTGGTCATCGTGGTTGGTGCCGGGAGTGGCATTGGCAGGGAAATGGCCCATCTGATGATTGACCAGGGTGCGCATGTCGTTTGCGCCGACCTCAACGAGGAACAGGCAAAAGAGACCGCCGGGCAATTGCTTTCGAAAGTCGGACAGGGGATCGGCGTGGCCGGAACCGGGATCTCCGGCTGTGGCAATGCCATTGGCCTCGCCTGTGACGTCACCGATCGTGAATCGATCAGAGCGATGCTTGCCGAGGTCATCTACGCCTATGGCGGGATTGATCACGTCGCGGTCACGGCGGGAATTTTTGTTCCCCCCGATCGCACCGGGCATATTCCCGACGAAAAGTGGGGGCTTACTTTTGGCATCAATGTTGCGGGACCGTATTTCGTCGCGGATGAGGCTGCGAAAATTTGGAGGGAGCAAGGTCTCCGTGGTTCCATGGTTGTCACAACGAGTGCGAATGCCGTCGTTTCCAAGAAGGGCTCGGTCGCCTACGACACCTCAAAGGCTGCCGCCAATCATCTTGTTCGCGAACTTGCCGTCGAGCTATCTCCGCTTGTTCGGGTCAACGGGGTTGCGCCTGCCACCGTGGTGGCGGGAAGCGGCATGTTTCCGCGCGACCGTGTCATTGCTTCCCTGACGAAGTACGGAATTCCCTTTAGTGAGGACGAAAGTACGGAAGATCTGCGCAACAAGCTGGCTCAATTTTATGCCGACCGCACCCTGACGAAGGCTCCGATCACTCCCCGTGATCAGGCCGAGGGGATGTTGTTCATGCTTTGCGATGCTTCTTCAAAAACGACCGGGCAGATTCTCGCTGTTGACGGGGGACTGCACGAAGCGTTTCTCCGATAGTGGATCCTGGTGCCCTTCCGCAATTTTCGATCAATCATCCCCATGCCGGAGACAACTTCCATTTATCTTGCCGTTGATCTCGGTGCCGGAAGTGGCCGCGTGATTGCCGGGCTCGTGAAACAGGGGAAGCTCTCGCTGGAGGAAATCAATCGTTTCGAAAATGTTCCCTTTGAGAAAGGCGGTCGTCTTTTTTGGGACTTTGAGTCTCTTTGGGCGGGCGTTCTTGAAGGCTTGAAAGGGGCTGTCGATCGCTTTGGTCCGGAAAAAATCCGCTCGGTTGGCGTGGACACCTGGGGTGTTGATTACGGTTTCATCGGCTCCGACAATGAGTTGCTGGCCGGGCCCCGCCACTATCGCGATCCCCGGACGAAGGGGGTGATGGATGAACTTTGCTCCCGCATTTCCGCTGAAACCATTTTTGAGAAGAGTGGAATCCAGTTCATGGATATTAACACCTTGGTCCAAATGGGGGCTGAGGTTCAAGATCCTGATTCGGCTCTTTTACATGCTGATCAATTTCTTCTCATCCCGGATCTCATTAATCTTCGACTGACCGGTTTGGCGAGATGTGAACGAACCAATGCGTCAACAACCCAGCTTTATAACCCGGTCAAGAAAGATTGGTCCCGGACACTTTTTGACGCACTCGGGCTTTCATTATCAGTTGCTCCCGATCTGATTGAGTCGGGCCAATCTCTGGGTCCCATCCTGCCTGCGATTGCCGGGGCAACAGGTCTATCTTCCCATACCAAGGTCGTCACTGTGGGGAGCCATGATACCGCTTCCGCGGTTGCGGCGGTTCCCGCCGAGCCGGGGACGAAATTTGCTTATCTGAGTTCCGGGACCTGGTCGCTGCTTGGCGTTGAGATCGATGAACCGATCCTGACCCCGCTGGCGCGGGAATACAATTTCACCAACGAAGTGGGAGTCTTTGATACAATCCGACTTCTCAAAAACATCAACGGTCTCTGGCTTGTTCAGGAATGCCGACGGGTTTGGAAGGAAGAGGGGAATGACTGGGGGTATTTTGACCTCGCTAAAATGGCGGCTGGCGCGGTGCGATTGCAGTCATTCATCGACCCGGATGACCCGCGCTTTTCCGGTCGCTGCAACATGCCGCTGGAAATCATGGATTACTGCCGGGAGACCGGTCAGGAGGTCCCTTTGAATCCGGGCCAGATCATGCGATTGGTTGCGGACAGCCTCGCGCTAAAAGTGCGATTTGTTTTGAATCGATTGGAAAGGGTCGTCGGCTACCGGGTCGATGTGCTTCATATTATTGGAGGCGGGGGACAGAACGAAAGGCTGAATCAGAGTATCGCCAGCAGCATCAACCGGCCGGTGATTGTTGGTCCCTATGAGGCCACCGCGGCAGGAAACCTGATCATGCAAAAAGTGGCATGCGGTCGCTTGGCCAGTCTGGAGGAGGCAAGGGGGCTCGTCCGAAGGTCGTTTCAAACGAAAACATTTCATCCGGCGCATCCGGCGGAATGGGATTCGGCCTACGAGAGGTTTCGAAATCTCATCGACTGAGTGGGTTGCCTCGAATGTGACCAACATGGGCGGCTGCGAGTTGGCGCAGGAGGGGAAGGTGACCGGGAGGACGGCGAGGATCGAAATTGAAAGGAGTTTCAGAGTTCCTTGGAAATGGCTGCAGCAAGACTGTCGATCAGGCGGCTTTGAGCAGCGGCGAGTTCTTCGAAGCCATCGTTGATCATGGGCTCTCGAAGAGTGGTGGTTTTACTGGCGATGAGGCGACTTCCGGGGAGCTCGTAGGCGCGCCAGGAGGCTTCGAGAAGAGCATCGCCATCGACCGTTCCATGGAATTGGCGGACATCTACGGTGATTTGGTATTTGAGTTCGTTCTCGCGATCCCAGGGATACGTCCGGATGTTGCCGGTGCCTTTGCGTCGCCCGAGGTTGCTGGCAAGAACGCGGGTGAAATCGTTGCGAAGATCGCCGCCCCATTCGTGAAGGTCGGAGATTTCCATCTTATGCGGGCTGGATTGGAAGATGAGATAAGGGCGCTCGACAAGGTAGTCGGCCATATTGACGGGACCGATGCCGATCCCGATGCCACCTCCGGAAGGAGGGCGACCGACCGGGGAAAGGACGTAGTAGTTTCGCTCGGTCGAACAGGAGGACAAAGCGAGGAGAGCAACGAGGAAAATGGAACGGGAAAACATGGCTTACTTGCGGCGCGCGCGGGGGATCTTTTTGGTGTTCGGGTCTTTTCCGAATAGAAGGGAGTTTGGTTTATCGGCAATCTCGGTGCTCATGCGTTCGATGGAGCGGATGGCGGAGCGGAGTTCGTCCATGGTTCGCCGAAGGTCTCCGTAAACGGCACCGTTGTTGGAGAGAGGCTCGAGGGATTTGTTGACTTGGGCGAGCGTGTCGCGGAGGTCGCCGGAGAGGGATTTGGTGTCGTCGGCGATGAGGATGGCGTTGAGCGATTTCACCGTTTCGGAAATATCCTGAAGGGTGTTTTGGGCATCAGCGACGACTCCCTTGCTTGAGACCATGGCGAGGTTCACGTTGCTGAGTGCTTCGGTGGCTTCATCGGATGTTTGCCCGACTTTGGTGACGAGTTCATCGAGCTTGAGGGCATTGAACTTATCGAGAAGCGCTCCAACCTTATCCTGGAGGTTTTCAAGACCGGTATGGACGGAGGGAAGAACAATGAGATCTCCCCGTTGCTCAATTTCAGTGTAGATGGAATCCGGATAGTAATCCAGGTCAACATAGAGTTGTCCGGTGAGAAGATTGCTCGATTTCAGTGAGGCGCGGAGACCTTGTTTAAGGGCCTTTTCAAAGCCAATTTCACCCTCGTCAAGGATAGAGGGAGGGAAGTGGGTTGCCATGAGCCGGGCATCGAGTTGCACCAGGATGGGGATTTGCTCAATATTGACCTCCTCGATGAGGTTGTAGGAAATCTTGCCGACTCTTCCAATCCGCAGGCCACGGAATTCCACGGGTGAGCCAACCTTGAGTCCGCGGAGGGACTCGTCGAGGAGGAGAAGGAATTCGACACCACCCTGGAAGTTGGTGTTTTGGGCATCTTCCTGATTTTTAAAGAGGGCCAGAAGGCTGTCATCGGGAAGAGGCCTGCCTGCGGGGAGTCCTGCCGGAACGCCAACAGAAATTCGACCCGCGACGAGGGAATCGAGGGAGGGAAGTTCGAGGTCGAAGCCATCGGCACCAATATGAAGTGAGATCCCGGAGGACTGCCAGAAGAGCGAATTGTCAGTGATGAGATCGCTGTATTTTTGTTCAATAAAAACTCCAAATTGGACGGTGCGGGTGTCCATGTTGAAGATCCGACTTTCGACGCGTCCAATGAGGTTTTCGTTGAAATAGATGCCACTGCCAATTCCGATGGAGCCGGGTTGTTCGGCGGTGAGGGTGAGGCGGAGGCCTTCGACGGTGCGGGGGGTAAGAGGGGGCGTTTCGAGACCGTTGAATTTGCGAACTCCTTCTTCACCGATGCCGGGATCAAGTTGGAGGAAGGCCCCGCTGACGAGCGTGCCGAGGCCTGAAATGGTGGCTCCCTGGATACGGGGTTTTTCGACCCAGAAACGGGAGTCTTTTCGAATGAGATGGAGGTGGGTGGGCTTGACCCTGACTTCAACATCGACTTCCAGATCGTCGGTGAGCCTGATGTTTTCGACCATGCCGATATTGACGTTGCGGCATTTGACTTCGGTTTTTCCTTCTTTGATTCCGTCGGCATTTTCGAATCGAATGATGACGAGTTCGCCTCGCTCGTCGTGGTTTCGTTTGACGAGCCAGAGTCCGAGGAGGAGGGCGACGATGGGAATGATCCAGACCTTATTGAAGCGAGCGCCGGGGCGGACGTCGGGGTGAAGGCCTTCTTCGTTGTCGGGAGATACGGTGCTCATGGAGAGGTGGAGTTGGGATCAGATTGGCGAAGGCGGTCCCAGATAAGCTTTGGATCAAAGGCGTGGGCGGAAAGCATGGTGAGGATGACCATAAGGCCAAAGGCGATGGCGGCGGCTCCTGGTTCGATGGACATCAGATTGCCCATTTGAATGAGCCCGACAAGAATCGCGACAACAAAGACATCGACCATGGACCAGCGGCCCACCAGCTCGGTGAGATAATACATGCGGTTGGCAATTCGGGGATTGATTTCGATTTTCCCGGAAGCGGCACCACAGAGGATGCCGAGAGCGACGAACTTGAGTCCGGGAATCATGACGCTGGCAATGAAGATGGTGATGGCGACGGGATAGGCCTTCATTTCCCAAAAGGTGGCAACCCCGCCAAGAATGGTGCTCTTTTCCTCGGTGCCGAGCTGGGTGACGAGCATGATGGGGAGGAGATTTGCCGGAATGTAGGCGAGAATCCCGGTGATGCCAAAGGCAAGGCAACGCGCCAGGCTGTCGGGTTTGCGTGGGTGGAGGTGGGTGCCGCAGCGGGGGCAGTGGTGGGTCTTGACGTTTGAAACCTTGTTACAGGTGTGGCAGGCGGCCAGGCCAAGCTCGAGGGCGGAAGGATTCATGACGCCTCCCTTCCAGGATATTCCGCGATTTCGATGCGGTCCCATAGCTCGGTTCGGTCGATGCCGCTGATGGCTCCGGCGAGGCAAATCATGAGGCCGGCCACCGACCAAAAACCAATGCCCAGTTCGACGTCGGCGAGCTTCACCAGCTTAAGCAAGCTCACGATGGTCCCGAGGAAAAAAACCTCCACCATGACCCAGAACTGGAAAGCCTGGAAGATTCGCATGACCGGACGGCTGCCGGGTAGGCAGCGGCCAAAGAGAAGGGGGAGGCAAAGATAGAGAAGACTGGCAAGGAGGGTGAATGGCAGGACAATGACAAAGAGAGCGACCGCGAGGGCGATGAGCTCGCCACCCTCCCGCCAGAGGCTTGCCACCGCACCAGGGACTGAAACCTCACTGACATTCCCCTGGGCATCCATGGTAATGAAGGGGAAGATTAACATCAGTGCGAAAAGCGACAATGCGGTGATCCCGAAGGCCGCTGCTCTTTGTAAACTGCTGTGTCGATTACGGTAGAGAGCAAATCCACACTCCTTGCAATGGGCGGCGGTGCCTTCCTCGATGAGGTCGAGCTCGTGCAGGGTGTCGCAAAAATGGCACGCCGCCTGATGTCTCACGTCGGGCAGACGTGGCCAGGTGAAGTGGTGGTGTTGCGACATAAAACGATTTTTAATTTGCGGTGGCCGGGGGCGGGACGCGTTTGGCGATGCCCTTAAGAAGGCGCCCGAAAATATCCGCTCCGGTAATAATTCTCTTATGGTCGGCTGTCCAATAGAGGACCACGTCGCGGTCGACGACGTGGTCGTGGGAATCCTCGGCTTCGACGACAAACTCTCCCAGAACGGAGTCGAGGTAGGTGTCTTTTTCACTCACGACAATGGGTCGGTGGCATTGGTCGTAGAGATCGGTTTTCAAGCCCTCGACATTCAGGTCGCAGAGGGTTTTGGTGGTATCCATCACGATGACGGGTTCCCCTCCTTCGTTGACGATGATGGCCCAATGATGATGGTGTTTTTTGAGTGATTCGACAAACTCCAGACCTTCCTCGGTATCGAGCGAGGGGAGCATGGTGAGGTCCAGCTTGGTCGGGAATTGATAGATTGTGTTCGGTTCGATCTCGTTGCCTTCCTCCACGATGGGCCGGTCGTCAAGGTCGAGAAAGTTAAGAGCACCTTGTCCCTCGTTGGCGCTGATTTCGGAGCCGGCTTCATCGATGTGTCTTTCGAGAATGATTTCAATATCCCGTTCTTCGAAAAATGTCGGGCCTTCCGGACCAATCCATCCGTCGAGGAGAATGGCGCAGGGCTTGGTGATGGGGTAGAGGAGAATTTGGTAGAAGCGGATGACCGGAGTGAGGAGAGAACCAACCTTGAGGGCATTTCGTGAAAAATATGCCTGGGGCATGATCTCACCGAAAAAGGTGATGCCGATGGTGGAGAAAAGGAATCCCAAGAGACCGGCCATGAGGGATTCACTCAGGAGGGAGAGCAGGACATTGACGCTGACATTCCCCCAGAGGATGGTGCAGAGGAGGAGGTTGGCATCTTGTCTGAGCGAGAGGACTCTTGTTGCGGCCTGACTGCCTCGTTGGGCTTCGGCTTCGAGCCGAAGCCGGCCCAGCGAAAAGAAGGCGAGGTTGCATCCGGAAAACATCGCGGAGTGGATGATGCAGAAGCCAATGCCGAGCCAGGATAGCCAGATGTAGTTTTCCATGAAGGTTGTGTCCTTGAATGAACTATGCCCTGAAGAAAAGTGCGAGTTATTTTACGAGGGATTCGGGCTGGGGAGCGGAATGAATTTCAGGGGTGTTTCAGGCTGATTTTCCGGAGGAAAGCTCTCTTTTGGAGACCTGAACTTGCACACAGTGGTGATCACAAAAATCGACCGGTTGGGTTTAATTCCGGTGCTCCGGACCCGTGGCCTCGGTAATGGATGGGGAAGGGGGAGTGGTCGGATGGAGGAGCCAATCTTCTACCACGGAGTCATGCCGCCGTTGATGTGGAGGGTTTGTCCGGTGATGAAGCTTGATTCCTCGAGAGCGAAAAATTTGACGGCGTTGCCAATGTCGTCCGGGGTGCCCCAGCGACCGGCCGGGATTTGAGCGAAGTAGCCATCCTTGTCCTCCTGGGGATCGTTTGCATGACGTTCGACGGGGATCCAACCGGGAGCGACCATGTTGACGGTGATCCCGTGGGGAGCGAGTTCCCTGGACATGGAGCGGGACCATCCGATCTGGCCGCCTTTGGCGGCGACATAGGCCGAGAAGTTGGGATTGGATGCCGCGAAGACTTCCGAGGTGATGTTGATGATTCGTCCCCAGCCGCGTTCTTTCATTCCGGGGACTGCGGCCTGGGTGAGGAGGAAGGGACTCATGACGAAGAAGTCGAGCATGCTGCGGTAGAAGTCTTCATCGTATTCCTCGATGGGTTTTTGGGGCTGGGGAGGGGTGGCATTGGGAACGATAATATCGACAGGACCCAGCTCGTTCCCGGCTTGCTCGAGGAGGTTTTTGATGTCGGACTCTTTGGAGACGTCGGCGCGGATGGCGATGGCTTCTCCGCCCCCGGAGATGATTTCATCGGCAACTTCCTGCCCAAGGGTGATGTTGTTGTAGGCGTTGATCACGACTTTGGCTCCAGCGGCGCCCAGGCATCGAGCGATTCCGGCTCCGAGACCTTTGCTGCTTCCGGTGACGAGGGCGACATGTCCGTTAAGAGGTAGATCTTTACTCATTAGGGCAAGGTTAGAAGCCGGACGATGAGCGGAAAACCAAAAACAATTGAGCTTTTGAAATAAAATGACTCATTTGAACACTTTTTGCTTTTATGAACACTGTTCATCAGTTTAGTTGTGTCCCAGTTAATTACACCAAACATTGTCATGAGTTCCACTACCACTAAAACTGCCGCCATGTCCGAAAAGAAAGAGAAAGCTCCTGCCGCCGCTGCGTCAAAAGGAGACGATAAGCTCGCCGCAGCCCGTAAGAAGAATCTGGATCTTGCCATTACCCAAATTCAAAAAGATTTTGGCGAAGCCGCCATCATGCGCCTTGGCGACGATAAACGCATGGATGTGGATTCCATTCCCACGGGCAACCTGTTGATCGACCGGGCCCTGGGAGTGGGTGGATTTCCACGAGGACGAATTGTGGAGGTTTTTGGTCCGGAATCTTCCGGTAAGACGACCCTGACCCTGACCGTTATCGCCCAAGCTCAGAAAGCAGGCGGGCTTGCGGCATTTATTGACGTGGAACACGCGCTTGATCCCCAGTATGCCCGCCTTTTGGGTGTGAATTTGGATGATCTTCTGGTGTCCCAGCCATCCTCGGGTGAGGAAGCACTGCAGATTGTCGAGACCTTGGTGCGTTCCAATGCCATTGACGTGGTCGTTCTTGATTCGGTGGCCGCTTTGGTGACAAAGCAGGAGCTTGCGGGTGAGATTGGAGATTCGACGGTGGGAACGCAGGCCCGCCTGATGAGTGCGGCGATGCGGAAGTTGACCAGTTTTATCTCCAAGGCCCGTACGACCTGTATCTTTACCAACCAGATTCGTGAGAAAATTGGGGTCATGTTTGGTAGCCCCGAGACCACTCCCGGTGGTCGTGCCCTGAAGTTTTTCTCTTCCGTCCGGGTAGATATTCGTCGGATCGGTCAGATCAAGGCAACGGATGGCACGGTTGTGGGAAGCCGGACCAAGGTTAAGATCGTGAAGAACAAGGTTGCGCCGCCCTTCAAGGATGCGGAATTCGACATCATGTATAATGAGGGGATTTCCTCCGTCGGTTCGTTGATCGATCTCGCCCAGGAGTTTGACATCATCCAAAAGCGAGGAAGTTGGTTTAGCTACGATGGCGCACAACTTGGGCAAGGACGTGATGCCACAAAGAATGCCTTGAAAGAAGATAGTGATCTTTACGCCGAGATCGAAGAGAAGGTGAAAGCTCAAATGAAAGCTGACTAGCAGCTACCACCAATATTTTGTGCTGTTTTATTTGAGCCCTGTGAGTCCGCTGTGACTGACAGGGCTTTCTTCCGGCCAGTAAAACGGAGCCAAGCTCTTCACGGCCGGAACGGGAAGGAGCGATTATAGAGGTCCGATTTCTTCTTTATTTGCGGTGAGTTTCTCCTCGGATTTGAGCTGAAGTTCAGGAATGTGACGATGCTTCTTTTGTGGTGTCCGGTGATTCTCCTTCTCCTGCTGGGTGGGATCATTTCCTAGTGGCTTGTCACCTCGTTCAAAATCGCCCATCTTCCCAACCATGAAGTGCATATTGGGAATGTTTGTGGCGACCATGTCGATGGCGGTTGCGGGACCGGTTGATGAAATGAAGGCCGAGGTTCACAAGAAAGAGGGGAAGACGCTGCCGTATCGCTGGACAAAGGTCGGCGAGTCCGGGAGTCCGGCGTTTATTCTTTTTCTGCATGGAGCAGGGGAGCGGGGTGACGACAACAAGGCGCAACTGAAGCATGGAGTCGGCGATCTTTTGAAGTGGATTGGCGCCAATAACGAGAGTGCGGTTGTTTTGGCCCCGCAATGTAACCGGGACGTTTGGTGGGCCGATTTAAAAGGTGATTTCCGCGCTCCCAAGGGAGGGAATCTGGCTGAGAAGCCATCGGCCATGATGACAATGGTGTTCGAGACTGTTGATCGGTTGGTGAAGGAGCAGAAAGTTGATCCCGAGCGAATCTATGTGACCGGGCTTTCGATGGGAGGTTTTGGTTCCTTTGCCGCAGTGGCGCGTCGTCCGGAGTTCTTTGCGGCGGCGATGCCGGTTTGCGGAGGAGGGGATCCTAAAACCGCGACGGCGATGAAGAAGGTTCCTTTTTGGGTCTTTCATGGAGCGGCCGACTCTGTGGTGCCCTTGAAGGCTTCATCCCTTATGGTGGGCGCTTTGAAAGAAGCAGGTGCAACCGTGAAATTTCGCGAGTATCCGGGGGTGGGCCACGATTCGTGGACGGCGACCTATCGTGATCCCGAGGTTTGGAAATGGCTCTTTTCTCAAAAGAAGGCGAAATAGGCCGGAGGTTCTTTCTTTCGATCAATACTTGATCACCAGCGTTTCGTGGGGAAACTCCCGGTCCCGTTCCCATGTCAGAAAACGCTACCTTCGCTCAAATCGGTGAGGCTTTTGAGTCCCACCAGTCCTTTGCTGTTGTCAGTCATGTCCGTCCCGACGGAGATGCCATTGGTTCCATTCTAGCTCTTGGGCATGCTCTGGAGCAGATGGGGAAATCGGTGAGATACTTGAATAACGACGGATGTCCGGAGAGTCTCGCTTTTCTACCGGGTTCGGAAAAGGTTGAGATTTCTGCTGAAGCGAAAGAGGTGGAGGTGGAAGTTGCCATCACTCTGGACACGGCGGCTCATGCCCGGGTTGGGGAAGGAAGCCTGGAGGCGATCAAAAATGCGAAGCTCCTCATTAATATTGATCATCACATTTCCAATCCCGGTTACGGGGATTTGAACTACATTGATTCCAACAGTCCGGCTACGGGACAGATCATTTATGATCTTTTGACGGCTTTGGATCTGCCAATCTCGGAGATCACCCGGGATTCCATCTATGTTGCGGTTTCGACGGATACGGGATCCTTCCAATATTCCGGGACGACCCAACGGACTTATGAAATGGCGGCCGATCTGGTGGGCCGTGGCTTGAAAGTCGGTGAGATTAATCAATTGACGTATGACAACCAACCTTATCGCAAGGTTGAGTTGATGAGGGCTCTTTTAAATAAGCTGGATCGCAGTGAAGACGGTCACGTGGTGTGGTGGGATCTGCGAATGGAAACCAAGATGGAGTTGGAGTTGATCGATGACGATACCGAGGGAATGATCGATTTCATCCGGGCGGTGCAAGGAGTGGTCGTCGCGGTGTTTTTTGAGGATTTGGAGGGAGGAAAGATTCGTGTCTCGATGCGCTCGAAAGACAAACGGATCAATGTGAGTGAGATTTGTGGAATCTTTGGCGGAGGTGGTCATGCTCTTGCGGCGGGAATCCGAATGGCCGGACCTTTGGAGTCCGCCCGCGAAAAAGTTCTCGACGAGGTTTCTGCGGCGATCGCCCGGGAAGGACTTGTATAATTTTCGAAATATCATGCAAAATCAGAATGACTTACCCAGCGGGGTTCTCTTGATCGACAAGGCACCCGGGATGACTTCCCACGATGTCGTGGCGATCGCTCGTCGTCAGCTCAATATGAAAAAGATTGGCCACTGCGGGACGCTTGATCCCATGGCAACCGGGCTTCTCATGCTCGTCATCAATCGGGCGACGAAGATTCAAGATCTTTTGATGAGTGAAGACAAAACTTATACCGGAACGATCACTCTGGGAGCGACAACATCCACCCAGGATAAGGAGGGGGAGATTGAAGAGGAGAAAGAAGTGCCCGAACTGAGTGATGCAGATCTTAAGGCGGCCTTTGATCACTACTTGGGAGATTTTGAGCAAATCCCGCCCATGGTTTCTGCTATTAAGCAAAACGGGGTGCCGCTTTACAAGCTGGCCCGCAAGGGGCAGGTGGTGGAGCGCAAGCCCCGTCCGGTGTCTGTGAGAAATTATCAGTTGGGCCGTGTGGAGTTACCCGAGATTGATTTCACGGTAGATTGTACCAAGGGGTTTTATGTGCGAACTTATGCGCATGACATTGGCCAGCGGCTTGGTTGTGGTGCCCACCTGAGCGCGTTGAGGAGAACCCGGTCTGGAAAATTCAACTTGGAGCGTGCGGTTCCAGTCGAAGTGCTCAAAGAGGCTAGCCGGGAGGATTTAGTGAACTCTTTCGTAAGCTTGGCCGAAATTTCCCTGATGCGGGGAGCATAATCCTGTGCCAGTTTCCCGCACCCCGTTCAGAAAGTGTCATGAACCGACTTCCGAAGATTTTCCTCATTCTGAGTCTGCCGCTCTACGTGCTTGATCAGATCACCAAGTGGTGGGTCGTTTTTCGATTCCACGAGCCACTGGCCTCTGATTTTCATACACCCGATCCCCCGGTCGAGGTCATCGAGGGCTTTCTTTGGTGGTGGCGAATTCACAACCAGGGGGTGGCGTTTGGAATGGGCAATGGCACGACCTGGGCACCGATTGTGTTCTTGTTTGTCCTCATTGCGGCTTTAGTGATCATTACGACTTTCTGGAGAAAGGGCGCATTTGCGAATGCTCCGGCCAAGCTTGCGGCGGCTCTTTTGGTTGCTGGCGTCGTAGGGAATCTTACCGATCGTCTCTTGCAGGGCTTTTGGTTGGAGCAACACGAGGAAAAGTCCTTCATGACGCGCCTGTCGAAGGGATACGTGGTCGACTTTATTCGAGTAAAGCTTCCCGGATATGAGAGGATTTCACCCAAGAGCGGTGGCTTTTTCCCGACGTTCAATGTGGCGGATTCCTGCATATCGATTGCAGCGGTTTTGCTCTTTGTCTCGGCTTTCCGTCCGGAGGATGATAAGGATCACGGAAGATGAAGGAGATTTTCCGATTCGTGGGACGGTGGCTTTTGATGTTCCATTTGGGGGTTGGGTCTCCGCTCTTGGCAAAAAAGGTCGAACTCGGTGAACCTCCGGCCAATCACGTCTGGGATCGGGACAATTTATTTCGAGACGATCCTGAGATGATCAAGGCGATATCCCGGGCTTTGAAATCGGTGGATGAGGAGTATGGGATGAGGGTCTATCTTGTCACTCATTCGGATGTCATCGCAGAGAAGCCGGCTCCTTTTGCGATGAGGTGTCAAGATGTCTGGCTGGGGGAGAAGAGCGAAGGGCTGTTTTTTGTTTTGAGTTTGAACGGGGGAGTACAAGGAGTGGTGGGCTACTCGGCCAACCTTTACAACGGGCATTTTTTTGAAAATGGGATGATGTCACGTCTGCCTTATTCTGATCTTCAGAGTGTCGTTGAGAAAGGACTCGTGGAGTTGATGAAGAAAGAGGAGCAAGTGGAAAAGGTCCATGTTTACTCTTTAACCGTTGTGGATGAGTTGAAGAAGAGGCTCTCTCGTCAGGAGAAGAAGGATCATGGGGAGGAAGAGGAGGCCTTGATGGGTTGGATGGCCCTTGCTCTGATCGCATGCGGGATGCTGATTGCCTTCGTGTCGAAGCTCGACGGTTCAGCGGAGCGCCGTTCACGACGGACCTATCATTTTCCCGAGTTTACGGTGCCGCAACGGCTCAAAGCCTCCAACGGAGGAGGGAAAATCAGTTTGATTGATTTTGGGATTCCTCCTTCTTCTGACGGGCGATGACTTTGGCCTTGGCCCTTTGATAGCGGGTTTTAGGCAGGATTTTAGGCATCAGGGCCGAGAAAAGGTAGACGGTGGGGAAGGCGAGGATGAAGAGGAGGAAGCCCATCGAGAGAAATCCCAAAATAAAGCTCCCTCCGTTGAGAAATTTTCCTTCCCAGCCGGGGAAGAAGCTAAGGGAGATTTTGATTTTCTCGAAAATGGGGTGGATGGGGATGTGAAGGCTGTCCCGGAGAAAGTCTCCAAAACTTTCCTGGACGAGCATGATCGGAAGGTGGGTGAGGGGATTGGTGACCCAGCAGGCAGCCAGGGCGATGGGGATATTCGCTCGAAAAAAGACCGACCAAATCCCGGCAAGAAGCATTTGTCCGGGCATGGGCAATTGGGAGACAAACAATCCGATGGCGACGCCAGTGGCAACCGAGTTCCGGCACGGGTGCCAAAGTTCCCGCTCGAACATCGGTTTGATGCTCTTTTGAAGCCATGCCTTGCGCTTCATTCCGGGGCTCCGCAGGAAGCGGTAGACCTTCCGAACGATGCGGAGATAGCGTCTTTTTAATCCGGGGACCATGGGAGTTACAACGTGACTGAAAGAGGATTGTCTGAGGAGGGCGGGATTTTCAAGAACTACCAAAGGGCGTCGAATTCCTTGTGGTTACGAATCAAACGAATTTGTCGGAGGCGCTCTGTCACCTTATCGGCCCAAGTCTGAAATTCTTGGGGAATGGGTGCTTCTTGTTGGATCCATTCACCGGTTGCAGGATGGGTGATTCCCAGGCGCCAGGCGTGGAGCATGAGACGGTTCGTGGCGATGGGTTGACGGGCCGGTTTACTGTAGATGGGGTCTCCAAGAAGAGGGTGTCCGAGGTAGCGATTGTGAACCCGGATCTGATGGGTTCGCCCGGTGTGCAAAGCACATAGGACCAGTGAGGTACCATTGTTGGCAGTGTGAAGCAGGTGGATATCCGTGATGGCAGGTTTCCCGGCTCCGGGGTTGCAGACATCCATTCGCTGGCGGTGTATCGGGTGGCGGGCGATGTTGTTAAAGACGGTTTGGTGAGCTATCTTGGGAGGAGACTGGATCACCGCGAGATAGAGCTTGGCAGTTTTTCGATCTGCGAACTGTCCGACCAGATTTTTTAGGGAGGTATTTGTCTTTGCTGCCACGATGCAACCCGAGGTGTCTTTGTCGAGCCGGTGAACGATCCCGGGCCGGCCATCGCCACCTTCGGAGGCAAGATTTCCGGCACAATGATGGAGGAGGGCATTGACGAGGGTCCCGTTGCTATTACCCGCCGCCGGATGAACGACCATGCCGTGGGCTTTGTTCAGGATGATGATTTCATCGTCTTCGAAGAGGACCGAAAGTGGAATGTCCTGGGCCTCCGGTTTGACGTCCGGTTCCTCGGGGATGGAAACTGAAATGGTGTCACCGTTCTTTAAAGCAGCCCGGGCCTTGACTGATTTTTCGTTGAGGAGAATATGCCCCTCTTTGATCAAGTTCTGAATCTTCGAGCGGGAGAGACCGGAAAGCCTTCCGGCAAGGAAGGCATCGAGTCGTTGACCGGGGGAATCTGAGACGGTGAAGATCACGGCATTCGGACTACCCCCGAAAGAGGATGAGGACGCCGACGAAAAGGCAGCCGACGAGGTTTGCCACAAGGTCCCAGCAGGTGTTGATGTATCCTCCGACATTGGTTTCGGGGAGGCTGATGACAGCGATGAATTCGATGATCTCATTGAGAGCTCCCAAGCCCATTCCGGCGAAAACGCAGAGGAAGATCATGCCCATCGAGGGATAGAGTTTTCGGCCCAGCCGTTGTTGAACACTGGCCCGAAGAGCCTCCCAGATCAGCCAAGTGCAGGTGCCAAATCCATAAGCATGGACGAGGTGGTCGTATTTCAACCATTGGCCGATGACCCACCATGAATAGAGGACCTGTTGATCGCCGTCGTAAGCCCATTCATCGGGAATTTTGACAAGGCCGCCCGCAAGATGTGAGGCACCCCAGAGGGTGAGGCACCAGAGGAGGGTCTTCGTGAAATTTACCCGGCTATGCATGAACGCCACGACCCCGGCGATGATGATGAAGAATGGAATATAGACCTTCAGGAATTCCCAATTTTGCTGGGTGACGGCAGCACTGATCGCAGCAACGAGATAGAATGCTGCGACAAGAATGACGGAGCGTGGAAAACGTGCTTTCTTCATGGCTGTGGTGGAAGTTAGAAGAGATTAGGTTGGAGCGCGAGGTGAAACCACTTTTTGAAGGGAAATGAGATGGTAGCTCAAATCCCGGGTTTTGTATGTGAGGCGGAGAAGAGGAAAAGTCCAGAGGAGGGCGGGACGTGAGCAAATCTGACGGAAGAGTATTGGGAGACTGCGGGGCTTTCTGAGAGGCAGCAGGAGGGATTGGAACAAGAGGTGGGTCCAGGTGGGGGCGACTTTTTGGGAGAGGTCCTGATGAACCAAGAGTGTGAATCCCGCCCCTTTCGCTGACTCAATGAGTGAATCAAGTGAGCGCCAAGGCGGAAGGTCTCCTGAATGGGCAAGATGTCGAAGGATGGGCAGGCTACCTGTTTCAGAGAACCAGTCGGCGATCACCAATCTTGCTCCGGGTTTCAGGGCCGAAGCTGTTTTTTTGAGAAAGGCTGGAAAGGATGGAAAGTGGGAGAGGCTTTCGATGGCAATGGCACCGTCGAGGGACTCCGCCTCCAGCTTTTGATCGAGCCAGTCGCCCGAAAGGATGGAGAGTCTGGGAGCGGGCACAATCTGACGCGCCTGGACTTTTGAATTTGTGCAGGCAAGAATTTTTCCGGGGGATTCGTTAATGATGCGATGAGCGAGAACTCCGTATCCGCAGCCGATGTCGGCAATTCGACCCGATGGTTTGAGGAGAGAGAGGGCCGCGGTAAGGAGATTTTCTTTTGCTTGAAGCGCCGTTTCACGGGTATCGAGCCACAAGCCGTGATGGAGGGAGGTTCCCCATATTTCGCGGTAGAGACGATCGAGATCATCGTAGAGTCGGGCAGACATGGATCAGATGAAAAAAGCGAGCAGACAAAGTCCCCCGGCGATGAGATCGCGGAGGCTTAAGCAGTTGGTGCCGGATGATTTCCGGAGGAATTTGAAGAGAGCTCCGGTGGGGCAGCCGTATTTGCAATAGGCCAGTGGGCTGAATATGGAGGAGATGAGCCCAAGGATCGCAATGACAATGGTGGCAAGTCCGGCGGAGCGCCAGAGCCAGGCATCGAAGCCTTCCCAGTCGGCGGGATTCCATGAAGCCCCCAGGATGACCGAGGCTACAAGGATGATGAGGAGGAGGGACGGGAGGTGAGTGAGGAGACGGTGGATTTTGGCCGGTATTTTGAGAGGCTTGACCGGGAGCTTGCCAAGCCAACGTTGGAGGAAGCCATGGGGGCAGAGTTGGTGACAGTAGAGCTGATGGCCGGAAGCCCAGGGGATGAGGAGGGCCGCCGCGGCGAGAAAGACGAGGCCCCAGGAATCCAGAAAGGGGAGACCGTGGCGCGCCCAGCCCAACAGGAGAGCCTGGGAGAGGAGGTCGCCCAGGAGGATGCCGAGGAGGATGACGACAGTCACTTGCCAGAGAATGCGGGCGAGGGGATGGCCCCGGATTTTAGTGAAGGAGAACAGGAATGCTCCGAGGGTGAGGGTGAAAAGTGAGAGATTGCGCCACGGGATTTTTCGGGAGATGGGAGCGCGGTCGGACTCGAAGCGGGCGAGGCGGCGGGCGACACTTTCGGCGATGGCCCAGGAGGTGTGGGTGGCTCCACTGACTCCTTCAATTTGTGATTGGTCGATGGCCAGAATCCCGTCGATGGTCATGCCATTGTAGAGATCGAGGTAATTTTGATCATCGAGAATACGTTCGTAGTATTCCTCGTTGTCATAGCTTTTACGGAAGCGGAGGCGGGTGACCTTGGTGGCGGTTTTATCGAGAACGATGAGGACGTCGGTTGGTCCCTGATATCCGTGAAAGTATTCCTGGGTGGGCGCGGTGCGCAGGGCGTGGCCAATGATGGATCCCGAATCATCCTTCATTACTTTGACATCGGGCCAGTTGGGGTGGGGCTCCACGGTGGACGCTTCGGGAAGCTCGGCGGGGAGGATATCAGTGGGGAACAGGCGGGAGGTGCTGAGGCCACCAAGGCGTTCGATGATCCCACGGCTGATCGCGGAACTGGTCAGGGTAGAGCCGGTTACGGCATCGATGTCGGGATTTCCCGGAGAACCCAAGCTGAGGCCCACGTGGGAATTCCAAAACTTATCGTCGTCAATGATTGCCTGGACATGGTCGGGGGTATCGGCGGAGTGGACGATCTTGGTGTCAGTGACTTTGCCAGTCCGGTCCAGAGCCAGCGCAACGTTGGTTGGGCCCGAATATCCCTTGAGATGGTCGGTGGAGGGGGAGGTGGTGAGGAAATATCCAAGAGGTTTGCCTTCTTCGTTGAAGACCTGATCCTCTTCAATGCGGGTGCCGTTCGGGAAGAGGAGGCGGAAGTCACACTGTTGGGGAGTGACTTGTGCCCTCTCAAAAATGAGCCAGGCAATCGCGATGATGACCGCAAGGCGGTAAAGCCGAACCCAAAGATGTTTCGGTTTCGGCATGAGGAGAGATTACTCGGCTTTCAGGAGTTGAACGGCGTCGATGTGGAGATTGCCCGGTGCTTTTGAGGTGATGGTCAGTTCGCCGGGGAGGACATCGACAAATTCAAAGGTTCCGAGAGAAGTGTAGGTTTTCCGAGCCGGAGTTTTTGTCTGGTCAAGGGAGATCGTTTCCCTTCCCTGGGCGTGAGTCAGGGCGAGTTCAGCTGCCGTGGTGCGGTTTGGGTGATGCAACCAGTGGACACGGACCTCGTATTTTCCGGAGTCTTTGATGCGAATTTTGTAGGTCGCAGAAGCAGGGTGCGGGGCATATTGGTAACCCAAACCGTGGTTGGGTTTGAGGTTGTCCCCTTTATTCCAGGAACCGGTTAATTTGGCTTTGGTGTCATCGACGACAAGTCCCTTCAAATTGATGATGTTTTGTTTGGTTGGTTTCACCCGCAAGCCTCCTTCGGGAATCGGTGGAATAGTGAGGGGATCATTGATGGTAGCGCGGCGGGCACGGCCGGGCTGCTTCATGAGGTCGATGAGGATGGGGAGGTAGTTTTGATAAACTCCGCGCGGGGTGGTATCTTGTGTGGTCGCGATCCAGGCGGCTTTGCCAACGACTTCTCCCATCATGCCACAGGTGCGCATGACGCGGGTGGTGCCGAGGGCGCGTCGGTCGACGGAGACACAGCGTCCGGCCATGAAGAGGTTTCCGATATTCTTGGAGTAAAAGCAGCGGTAAGGGATGTTGTAACCAATTTGACGGTCAACCTTGCGGTCGTGGACGGCAATCGCGATGAAGGGGTTGTCCTTGGCGACGCCTTTCTCAAATTCCTTTTTGGGGTAATGGAGATCGATGGACCAGGTGGTGGGGACGCTGGCATCGGGGAAGACTTTTTTCGCGGCGATGTCGTCTCCGGTGAGAATGACGTCTCCTTCGAGTCGTCGGGATTCGCGGTTCCCTCCGATGTAAGCCATCCACATGAGCCTGGTGTTGGGCTCGGACTGCTTCATATGGCTGAAGGCACCGAAGTTGGCGCGGAGGTTCCAGTCGCGGATCTCCTCGAGGTCATTGATAGGGTGTTTGTCGTAGCCGCCTTCCCAGAACCATTCGGCTTTGCGAAATTTTTCGTAAGGTCCGCGGGAGCCATGGAGGGTCGGGTAGTCTCCTTTTCCGAGGGGGAGTGCCCAGGGAGTTTTCGGCCAGTTGACCTTTTCGCCGGCATCTTTTGCGGACCACATGTTGGACATTCCCATGTGGCCTTTTTCGGCCATCATGAATTTGGCGCCTGCTTGTGCGCCGATGGTGCCGTGCCCGGTGGCATCGCAGAAAAGGCGTCCGGCGATTCGTGTGAAGGTGCCGGAAGTGGTATCGACGGCATCGACTGAGTTGATCTGATTGTCGGAAGCATTGGTGCGGAAGGCGAAGTGGTTGAGGTAGAGGTCAACGTTGTCCTCGGCGCGAACGACTTTTTCCTTCAGATCATCGACAAATTCGCGAATGAGGCCGGGGGAGTCGCGTGAGAAATCGGAGAATTCGTTTACGATTTCACCGAGATGGGGGAATTTTCCGAGTTGGGTGCCTCCCATGGCCCAGACCTGGACTTCGGAGGATCCGTTGCCGCCAAGGACGGCGCGGTCGTGAATGAGGGCCACCTTAAGGCCGTGCCGGGCGGCGGAAAGGGCGGCTGCGAGGCCGGAGTAACCGCCACCAATGACAACAAGATCGTAGTCACCTTTGACAGGAGGGACTGCGGGGAGATTGAGTTTTTGGCGGCGGAAATCAAAAAGGGGTTGTCCGTCGTTTGGCGGAGTTTCCTTGGCGTCCTTGGTGAAGTAAAGGGCATCGCAGCGGCCATTAAAGCCGGTGAGGTCGTGGAGTTTGAGAGTGGTCTTTTTCGTGGTGATTTCGACGGTGCCTCCGTTTTGCCAGTGCCATTGATCTCCTTTGGTGCCGAAGGCGGTGGTGGCGGGTTTGTCATTCATGCTGACTTTGAATTTTCCGGGAGTTCCGGGAGCGTTCCATTTGGCGACCCAGTCCTTGGTCCGGACGTGGAGGTGGTAGGTGCCGGTTGAAGGGAAAACCACCTCGGTCGTGGCATCGGCAACAGGAGTGCCGAGTCCATGAGCCATGAGGTAGGCCGACCCCATGTTGAGTATGAATTGGGAGTCGACGGACCATCCACCGCGGTCGGCGAAGGCTTCGGCTTCGACAAAGAGGGAGTCGGAGGCTGAAAGGGACGATGTAAGAAGGATGGAAAGGAAAGCTCGCTTCATGGTTGATTGGATACGGAAGTAGTGTGACAAGTTTTGCCCCAAAGTGGAGAGATTTCAGTGACAAGAGGGTGAGAGGAGAGAATGATCCGGCGCATGAGCTGGGAGCTGTCAACTTTTGGGAAAAACCTGTGCGAGGGAAGCGGAATCGGGGAATTGATGGATGACCTCGGTGAGGCTCTGGCCGGGGGTGGCGATGTCAAGATGCTTGGCGGAGGGCAACCAGCGCATGTGCCGGAGGTGGATGCGGTCTGGCGGAAGCGGATGGAGGAGATCATGGCGGAGCCGGGGGGGCTGGAGAAGATGTTGGGGAACTATGATGTCCCGGCGGGGAACGAGGCCTTTCGGATGGCCTTGGCCGATCTTTTTCGGAAAGAATTTGGCTGGGAAGTGACCCATGGGAATTTTGCGGTAACAATGGGTGGGCAAACCGCGTTCTTCTTTTTGTTCAATGCTCTGGCAGGGAAGTTCGCGGATGGTTCGCGTAAAAAAATTCTTCTGCCCCTTTTACCGGAATACATTGGCTACGCGAATCAGTCGGTTGGGGCGGATTTTTTTGAAGCAATCCCAGCCCGGATCGAGAAGACGGGGCCTCATGAGTTTAAGTATCGGGTGGACTTTGATGCCGTTGATCCGGGTGATGACATTGCGGCAATCTGTGTTTCGCGGCCGACCAATCCGTCCGGGAATGTGCTGACGGATGGGGAAATCGAAAAGCTCCGCGAAATTGCGCGGGCGAAAGGGATTCCCTTGATTGTCGACAATGCCTATGGGGCTCCCTTTCCGAATGTCATTTTCTCCGAAGTCACTCCGGTTTGGGATGAAGAGATGATTTTGACTTTGAGCCTCTCCAAGATTGGATTGCCGGGAACGAGGACGGGCATCGTGGTGGCAAGCAAGGAAGTGTGTCGGCAGGTTTCCTCGATGACCTCAATCGTGGGGCTGGCGAATGCCAATGTGGGACAGGAAATTCTTCGTCCGCTGGTGGCGAGCGGTGAGATCTTGAGGCTCAGTAAAGAGGTGGTGAAACCGTTTTATGAGAAGCGTTCCAAGATGGCGCAGGAGTGGTTTGCACGGGAGCTTGATGACTCTGTTCCTTATTTCATTCACCGAAGCGAAGGAGCGCTTTTCCTGTGGCTGTGGTTTGAAGATTTTCCAATCACGGCCAGAGAGCTTTATGAACGCTTGAAGAAGCGTGGAGTGCTGGTCGTGCCAAGTGAGTATTTCTTTTTTGGGCTCCCACATGACACCGACTGGAAGCACACCCGTGAATGTATCCGGGTGAGTTACACGATGGACGCAGAAACCGTGGAATATGGAATCAAGGTGATCGCGGATGAGGTGAACGGGGTTTATGCAAGATGACGCGGAGTCCTTCTTTGGCCTTGCTGCTCACTGAGGGAGCGTATGGATATTTTTGTAATGGCGAAGAGCCAGTCGGCGCCGAAAGTTTTCGAAAGCTGGAGGATGGCCGAGGCCGACATGCCAGGCTGGTCGGAAGGGCTGGTTTTGAGGCGGTTTTGCTTCCTGGTGAGGCCGTAGGCATTGGCGAAGGTTTTGACAAAACCAAGGTCGCTGGCGGCCTATTCCTCAACCTCTTTAGCTTCACCGGCTTTTAGAAAAAGGGGGTCGGCGTTGCCCTTTGTCGGGCGGGTGAAAGGCGAGCTGCGCCACTTTGGGGTCTGGTAAAGTCCGGTGCCGCGAAACTGAAAGATGCCTTTGAGTGGTTTGAGTGGGAGGGTGAGAAGGCCCAAAAGGCCGCGAGCGTTGACACGCACGGTCATGTCCATTTTTTCGGTCTCGAGATCGATCCAGCCTTCGCCGGTCAGAACGATGCTCGTGGAGACTGCGACAAAGTCTTTGGTCTGCATGACACCATCACGGACGGCAAAGGTGGAAGAGGCATCTTTGGCCCGTTCGTAGCCCATTCGTTTGTCGCCAAGGATACCGGCGATGATCGGGGAAAGTGGGCCGAGGACGGGGAGCGAGACAAGATTACCCTGCCTGATTCCGATCAGGCCATCGGCGTTGAAGCCGCGAACGCCACCGGCGATTCCATAAAAGTCGATACTCCCGGTTAGGGTGCCTTTTTCTTCGTCTCTAAATTTGTAGGCTTTGGAGATGAGGGGAAAGGAGAGGTTGTCCCATTTCATGGAGCCCAGGTAGTCGGTTTTTCGCCCCGGGGTGACATCACAGAAAACAGAGCCGCTGACCGTTCCTCCGAGAGTGGCACAGGTGATATTCCTGACCGTGATGTCTGTTCCTCGCACGACAATGTCGGCATTCAGCTTTTGCAGTGGGAGCTCGGCTCCGAGGAAGGGGTAATCGGTTTGTCCCTCGGTGCGTGCGGCCACGCGAAAGACGGTTTTATCGCTGTCTTCCTTACGGTCAGCGAAGCTCCCGTTGAGAGTGAGGTGAGGCGGCTTGTGAAAGCGGTAGTTTTCTTCCAGGTGTTGTGAGACAGACGGGGCGAAGATCCTGACGATGGGAGTGGGCCAAACCTTGCCTCGCAGGTTGCTGATGGTGGTGACGCGGGTGGAACCGTCGTGGAGAATACGGTCGGCGTAAATTTCCTCTGATGAGGCCCCTTTAAATCGCAGGCGGGCAGGTTCCTTGTCGTCGTTCAGAAGGGCTTTGATTTGAGAGAATTCGGTCTGACCGGGAATGAAGTTATACTCGCTGGCGAGATGATGGACCCGGGTGCCTTTGTAGAGGAAGTTACTCAAATGGACCTTGCCGGCTGCGGACCATTCGGTGAGGTCGGCGCGGTCAAGCGAGCCGACCACATCAAGGGCAACGATGGAGTTATCGGAAAACTTCAGATTTTGAACGATCCGGTCGAGTCCTTGATTGGGCTTGATAAAAGGGGCAAAGGCTTCGAGCGGAAGGGTGGAACGGACATCATAGCGAGCGAGATCATCTTGCATCACAAGATGGCCATTGAGTTGGCCTTTATGATGTTTCACTTCCAGATCCCGAAGGTAGAGATCACCATCGCGCCAAGAGAATTCCGAGGTCAACCCTTTAAAGGGAGTCTTCAAAAACTGAAATTCCCCAATCGTTCCATGTCCGGTGGCTCGGACGGAAAATGGTTCGTCTTCGGGAGCTGAGAAGGTGCCTCTTAAATTGAGAACCGGCGGGGTATCGGGGGTTAGATTTTTTAAAACGACGATGTCAAAGCAGCTGGCCAGGAAATCCTGAAGCTGGAGATCCGAGATAAGGTCGAAGCGTCCCTCCCGACGGACAATGTTCCAATCAGCTTGTCCCGAGGCTGAGCCGCTTCGATCTTCGACAAGGATTTCATCGAGTGTCACCAATTGAGACTGCAGGTCTCCCGAGATCATCAACTGGTCCAGTTGGTAGTTTTGGTCCAGTTGGTCGTTTTTCAAACTGAGGTTTCGGGCCTCTAATTTGAAAGTCGTATTGAGGCGATCGGGATGATTGAGATCGCCTTTTATTTTGAAGGTCAGTTCAGGTGGACTGTCGGATGGAATGGTCCAGAGAGCCAATTCATCGAGAACAAGACTGAGAACATGGTTGGACTGAAGGTTTTCTCCTTGGCTGGGGTCGAGATGCTCTCCTTTCAATTTGGAGAGCTTGAGATCGGCAGAGAGATTCACCCGGATTCCCTCGATTAATCCGGAGGCGTCCTTGACGGTGGCCCGGCCGTTTTCGGTGATGAAGAGTCCCCCGTTGATTTGGCTGGCGGTGACCATGCGACTGTCTTTGTCGACCGGAATCCGGGCGGTTCCGTTGCTGATATGAATGTTGAGGAGCTTAAATTTCCCCCTGAGAGCTTTTGTCTTGTCGAGATCGAGAGTGACTTCACCTGCTTCAAGGAGAGGAATACGTTCTCCGTCGCCAGCGAAAAACGAGACATCCTTGGCGATCAACCCGTGTTTAAGGTCGAAGCGGAGGCTTTCAAAAGAGAGGTGGACGCCGCGATCCGCCAGTTCATCACGCAGCCAGTCACCATATCGACCGGGAAAACCGACCTGATTGAGATAAACGAGGATTCCAACGACTGCCAAAAGAGTCGCTCCTGCGGTCAGGATGACGACGGTTTTAGCAAGGCGATAAGTGTGAATCATTAAAGAGAGTTTACAATCGATTGCTCAGATCAAAAGGATGAATCAAGGGACGGGAGTCTGTTCCAGTGCCGCGGAGAGAAGGTGATCGGCGTCCGGGGTGTCCTCGGAAAGGAGGCGATGGCGGAGAACGTGCGGGAAGATTTTTTGGACGTGGTCCGGAAGGACGGCAGTTTGGTTATCGAGAAGTGCCGCAGCCTGGGAAGCCCGCTGCAGGGCGAGCGTGGCGCGGGTGGAGACGGCATGATCCTCCCCTAAAATGGAGCGGACAGCCTGGCACAGTGCGAGAAGGTAGCGCTGCAGGGTGTCGGACACTGAGATATGGTCGGCCTGGTTCTGAAGATCGCGGAGCTGGTCGAGATTCATGACCGGGGAACGAGGAGGGCCGGAGGATTTTTCAGAGTGGTAGCGAAGGATTTCGAGTTGGGTTTGATCATCCGGGAGACTCATGGGAATGGAAAGGATGAAGCGGTCCAACTGGGGTTCCGGAAGGGGAAAGGTGCCGGTTGAAGAGGTGTCATTTTGAGTGGCAACAACGAGGAAAGGGTCGGGGAGTTCGCGTGTTGTGCCATCAATCGTCACCTGCCTTTCGTTCATGGCCTCGAGAAGCGATGACTGGGTGCGGGGAGAAGCGCGGTTGATCTCATCGGCCAGAAGGAGGTTGGCGAAGACCGGGCCGGGGATGAATTCGAACTCACCATTTTGCGGTCGGTAGAGTTGGTAACCGAGGATATCGGAAGGGAGGAGGTCGGGTGTGAATTGAACACGCCGAAAAGTTCCGCTTAGTGAGGTGGACAGGGTGTGTGCGAGAGTTGTTTTTCCGATTCCGGGTGGGCCGGTGACAAGGGCATGTCCCCGGGCAAGAAGAGCGGTGAGGAGAAGGTCGACGGCTTCATCGGAACCAAGAACGGTGGAGAGGAGTTGTTGACGAAGAGCTTGGAGGGGCATGTGATTATTGGCGGTTCCGGAATTCGGAGTAGGGTTCTTCCGCTTGGATAACCTCCCGTATTTTGAGGAGGGGAAGGACGGTGCCATTGACGGTTTCGAAGGTGAGGGTTCCACCTGCCTTCACCCAATCTTCGGGCTTGGGTCTGGTGGCTCCTTCGGGAAATTGTAAGGAAACTCCGACGACCTGGAGGTCGGCCGCACAGCAAGTGATAATGGAACGGAAGATTCGCATGCGGTCCCCGGTCTCATTGTTGATTTTTTCAGGCGCAATGCGTCCCTCCAACTCAACGGGAAGACCGTCGAAGATGTCCTGGATTTCGCGATCGCCGGCGGCGTAATAGGCCGTGATCATGCGAAGCTCGAATTCCCCATATTGATTCTTCGAAACGCGTTTTTCGAGATCCTCGCGGGTAAAGGGTGGAATGTCGGCGGCGTTGGTTAAAGAAGGTGCCTCGTAGAGGCCTTTCTTAGTGAGTCCCTGATTGGAGAGTTTGTCCCTGGTGTAGGACATTGCCAGAGTGAGTGGGATGAGGGTGAGCAGGATGGTGACGAATGGGCCGTGACCGTCTTCATGATGGTGTTCGCACGATTCGCAGTCCTCTTTGTCGTGGGAATGACCGCAATCATGGTCATGGTCATGGTCATGGTCATGGTCTGCCGGATGACTGTGATTTTTCGGTTTTGGATTAATGACGGAGTAGACTCCGAGAATGATTATGCCGATGCCTCCAACCAGGATGAAGTGGTGGAAATCGACAGCGAGGTAATCCTTCACCCGGGTGGAGTGATAGAAGTAGATGAGCACGGATCCCCATGAGATTGCCAGGAGGCCAAAGAGTCGGGTGTGGAGGGGGGTCATGGCGCTAGCGGGATTTCAGATTGAGAGGTCATCCACCACGGAAGGATCTTCATTTCGAAGAGAAGGCTGAAGGCTCCGGTGAGGATGAAAATGGCGACAAAGAGGAAGGCGATAAATTTCCATTTGAAAACCGTCGAGTAGAGAAAAACAAGTTTGGCATCCATCATGGGGCCGAAGACCATGAAGGCGAGCTTTGGGCCGTATTTGAAGTTTGCAAAGTTTGCGGCAATGAAGGCATCCGAAGTTGAGCAAAGGCTGAGGACGAAGGCGAGAATCATCATGCCGGCACTTCCAAGAATTGAGTTGTCTGCGAGATTTTTCCAAAACTCATCGGTCGGATCAATGACCGTGGTTTTGAGAATGGCAGTGAGGACGACCCCAATGCAGAAGTAGAGTCCCACGTCCATGAGGTCGCGCAGCGAATTGTTGAGTGCGGAGTTGAGGTTCCGGGGATGGTTGTGTTCGTGCCCTTCATCCGCTTTTGCGGATTCCTTGAGAATGAAATATTGGGCAATTCGGGCTGCGATCAGGGCGATGATCACGGCGATGAGGTATCCGATGGTGAGACGGGAAATCGTGATTTCGTATGAGTTGTTGAATGCCTTGTAGGTGCTGATTGCGGTCACCGGATTGAAAATCGGGGCAGCGAGCATGTAGGCCAGGGCGCAGGAGACAGGGAGACCGTTTTTGACAAGTCGTCGGATCACGGGGACGACCGCGCATTCGCAGACCGGGAAAATGGCCCCGAGCAAACCACTCAAAAGAATGGCGAGGGTGTTGTTTTTTGGGAGGATTTTTTCGAAAGCTCCACGTGGAAGATAGGTGCCGAGAAATCCACTCACCAGCGTGCCGAGGAAGATAAACGGGAGGCCTTCCAGGAAGATGGAGAGGAACTCATACGAGCCATCGGCGAGTTGGTCCTTCGTTTGATCGGTCACTGGGATGATTCAAGCGTAAAGAGGTGCCCTTACTCCAACAAAAAAGCGGATCGATTGACCCGCCGGGAGGAGGATGACCGGATTTGGTGGATCTAATGAGTTGGAAAGGTCCATTGGTACTTCCGGTTTGAGCTGAAATATTTGTAACCCGAGGTGGTTTTGGCGTTCTGGGCCTTCGCATCGTATTTATAGCTTCCAGAAATCAGATTGATTGAGCGGCTTGACCGTGCCGGGATGGAAACAAGGCGGGTTTCTGGTCCCTGCAAGCCCAGTATGATTAATTTGTCGGAATTGTTGCGGATTGTGACCAGTGGTCTGTAGACGATCTTACAGGTGTGCGTGTTTGTCGTTTTTTCTGTGGGGTTGGAGGTTCCGCAACTTGTGAAATTGATCGCGGCAATTGAGAACAGAGTGGCAAGGATGATGGGATGTAGCGGGAATTTCATATTGAGGTGACAAACTTGCGAACTTTCCAATACGGGGCCTTTTGGCGTTTTTCAAATTTTGATCGCTTAATCGCGTCGTCAATGGCGGGAGTGCGGCCAGCTTTGCTTCGGAGGTCTTTGATATCTTTGATGCGTGCTTCGATTTTGGCATCGAGTTTTGTGATCAATCCGGGCTTGGTTGACGCGAGGTTGTTTTTCTCGCCAATGTCGTTTGAGAGGTCGAAAAGGCGGGAACGGCGGGCGCCGTCTTCTCTTTGGTGGGACTCGCGAATGAGCTTCCGGTTTTCGTAGTGAACCGAGATGGAGGGAGGGATCCATTCCGTGACGGGAGGATAATGGGAGAAGTCGGTAAAGATGGCATCGCGCGTGAAGGGCTCTCCCTTGAGAGCCGGGAGGATGGACTCTTCCATGGTGATCGTCCCCCCACCATATTTAAGATCAGAGGGGAAGAGGGAAGGGATTCAGAGTTCCGGGCTGGAATTCCCTCCGGCCAGCCCGACTAGCGGCGGAGTTTTCGGTCGTGGAGAGGTTCGCCTTTTGGCCTGCGTGCGGGGATGTCCAAACCTCCTGATTCTTCAAGTTCGTCAAAGAGTTGTTTTTTCAAGGCCTCGATTTGCTCGGCGAAGGCGGGGACGTCGATGAGGTTGTGCCGCTCGTGGGGATCTGTTTGCAGATCGTAGAATCCGTTCTTATCCCAAAGACCATAATAGTAGATGTATTTGTAGCGGTCGGTGCGGATGGAGAAGAGGGTCGGTGTTGCCGGGAAGTTCCATTCCCAGTGGTATTCGTAAAGAATGTGGTCGCGCCATGGGGTGGCGGGCTTCTTTCCTTCGAGAAGGTCGCGGAAAGAGCGTCCGTCCATCGCGGGGGCGTTTTCGGGGGCTTTGACACCGGCAAAATCGAGGAGAGTGGGGGCGATGTCGATGTTCTGGACCATTCCGGCAGGTTTGGTGCCTGCTTTGATTCGACCGGGTGCGTAGGCCAGCATCGGGATGCGGATGGATTCTTCAAAGGCGTCGCGTTTGTCGTAGAAGCCGTGTTCGCCGAGGGCGAAACCGTTGTCACCGAGGTAGAGGACGATGGTGTTTTTAGCGAGACCGGATGAGTCGAGATAGTCGAGGACGCGCCCGACGTTTTCATCGAGGCCGTGGACGGTTTCGCAGAATCTCCAGTAGAGGTCATCGAAGGAGGGGACGGGATCTTTATCGAAAGCACCGGTTTCCATGTGGTCGATACCGTGGATCCCGTAGCGTCGTTCGCGGACCCATTTTGGTTGCGTGGCATAGTTCTCGTCCGAGTTCGCCATCGTCTCGGGGTAGTCGATTTTTTTTCCTTCGTAACGACCGAGATGGCGCTTGGCGGGTTGGAAGGGATAGTGAACCGACTTGAAGGCGAGGTGCATCATGAACGGAGCCTCCTTATCGCCTCCCCGATCACTCTTCAGCCATTCGAGGGCCTGATCGGCGAGTCGGTCGGCGGTGTAGCCTTTTTGCTCACTCTGTTTGCCATTGATGTTGAGGGTTTGATCAAAGTAAGCCCCCTGGCCCTGGAAGCTGACCCAGTGGTGAAAGCCTCTACGTGGTTCGTCATTGTCGTGACCCATGTGCCACTTGCCGATCATGGCGGTGCGGTAGCCGGCGGATTGGAGGTATTCGGGATAGAATCGGGTTCCTTCCGGAACGGCGCGTTGATTATCGACGACCTTGTGCCGGTGCATGAACTGGCCGGTCAGAATGGAGGCGCGGCTTGGAGAGCAGAGCGAGGTGCTGACAAAGGCATTTTCCAGATGAGCCCCGGCTGCAGCCATGCGGTCGAGATTTGGCGTTTCGAGAAAGTCGGGAGCCCTCTCCATAAATCCCAGAAAGTCGTATCGATGATCATCGCTGAGAATGACGATGATGTTGGGCCTTTCCGCAGCCATGGTTGAGCTGACAAGGGCAAGAAGGAGAAAGCGGATCATTGAATTGATCCTGGGCGAGAGAGTTTTCCAATGCAATGCGCGATGAAAAAAAGGAAGGAAACTATGCGAGAATTGGTCTCACGACATGGCCGTGGACATCGGTGAGGCGGTAGTGGCGCCCCTGGAATTTGTAGGTGAGCTTTTCGTGATCGATGCCCAGAAGATGGAGAAGGGTCGCCTGAAAGTCGTGAATGTGGACGGGGTCTTTGGCGACATTGAAGCCAATGTCATCCGATTCGCCGTAGGTCATTCCCGGTTTGACTCCGCCACCTGCCATCCAGATTGTGAAGGCGTAGGGGTGGTGATCCCGGCCCCATCTGGGGCGATTGTTGATGTCTCCCTGAAGGAAGGGGGTGCGTCCAAATTCACCGCCCCAGATGACGAGGGTGTCATCGAGAAGGCCGCGTTGTTTGAGGTCCTGAACAAGACCGGCCGAGGGTTGGTCGGTGTCGCGGCATTGGTTGTAGAGTTCCGTGGTGAGGGAATTGTGCTGATCCCAGCCGGCATGCATGAGCTGGACATAGCGGGTGCCTCGTTCGAGAAGGCGGCGGGCGAGCAAGCAGTTCCGGGCAAAGGTTCCGGGCTCGTGAACCTGGGGACCATAAAGATCGAGGGTGGATTTGGACTCGCCGGAGATGTCGGCAAGTTCGGGCACGCTGGTCTGCATGCGGTAGGCCATTTCGTATTGCGCGATCCGGGTTTGAATTTCGGGATCACCGACCGCTGCGTATTTGCTTTCGTTGAGCGAAGCGATGCCATCGAGCATCTGGCGTCGCAGGGCCGGACTGACTCCTTTCGGGTTATTGAGATAGAGGACGGGGCTGGCTCCGGCACGAAGTTTGACGCCCTGGTGGTGGGATGGCAGGAAGCCGGAAGACCAATACGAGTCGTAGAAAATTTGCCCACAACTGGTGTCTTTGGTGACCGAGGTCATGACAACAAAGGTGGGGAGGTTTTCGTTCATTGAGCCCAGGCCATAGGAAAGCCACGAGCCAAGCGTCGGGCGGGAGGGGAGCTGGAAGCCGGAGAGGAAGAAGTTGATGGCGGGCGCGTGGTTCACCTGCTCGGTATGCATGCTTTTGATGAAGCAGAGCTCATCTGCGATCTTGGCGGTGTAAGGCATGAAGGCGCTCACCGTGGCACCGGATTCCCCGTGTTTTTGAAAAGGTTCGACCGGGGCGAGGAGACGCCTTTTGTCGGCGGCGGCCGACATGGTGGAGAAGCGTTTGCCTTCCATGTAGGAATCCGGGACTTTTTCGCCATGAAGTTTGGTGAGCTTTGGTTTTTCGTCGAAAAGCTCGAGGTGGGATGGGGCTCCGTTTTGGAAAAGGTAAATGACGCGCTTTGCTTTGGGTGCAATGTCTTTGGCGGCTTCGAGGATTTGGTCTTCCGAGGCAGGAGCGTTTGAGGTCAAGAGATGGGCCAGAGCGGGAATGCCGAGGCCGGTTGCGGCCTTCCCAAAGAAGTGGCGGCGATTGGTGAGAAGTTGGGATTCGAGAAGCGGATTCATGACTATTCTTTGGTGAGGGCTTCGTCGGTATTGAGGAGGGAGAGGATGGTTGTCGTCAGCGCGGCCTGGTCGGGGTGTTCCAGGGTGTCGGAAATGGGGAGTTCGCCAATGGCCAGGATGGCTTTGACGTCATCCGGGTGCTTTTGGAAGTGATTTAAGGAGTTCTCGTACATCGTAGTGATGATGGTGGATTCATCTGCTCCGGGATTGCGGGCGTTGATGATTTGAAAGGCGGTATCCAGTGTTCGATCCGGGTTGGTTTGGTGTGCCTCATAGGCGATGCCCCGGGCCGCTTCGATGTAGAGTGGGTCGTTTAGAATGGCGAGGGCGTGGAGGGGGGAGTTGGTGCGATAGGAACCGACTTCGCAACCTTCCCGCTTTGCGTTGTCAAAGATCATGGGAGGAGCCGAGATTCGGCGCCAGAAGGTGTAGATGCTCCGGCGGCGGAGTTTTTCTCCGGTGTCGGGGGTGTATTTCTTTTTCCCGAAGGTGACCTCGGACCATAGGCCGGCGGGTTGGAAGGGTTTTACCGGTTCGCCGCCGGTCTTGCGAACGAGGCGTCCGGAAAGGGCGAGAGCTTGATCGCGAATCATCCAGGAGGGGAGCCGGTAGCGCGGGGCACGGGCGAGGTATCGGTTGTCGGGATCGCGTTCGAGGGCGAGCGAGTCAACCTTGGAGGATTGCCGGTAAACCCGGCTGGTGACGATGGTTTTGATGAGCTTCTTGAAGTCCCACCCGGATTCCATGAAGTCGGCGGCGAGCCAGTCGAGGAGTTCGGGGTGAACCGGGCTCTCGGATTGCACCCCGAGGTCTTCCGGCGACTTGATCAGTCCGATCCCGAAGATCTCCTGCCAGAGGCGGTTGATGGTGACGCGAGAGGTGAGAGGGTGTTCCCTTGAGACCAGCCATTGGGCGAGATCGAGGCGGTTTTGAAATTCTTTTTCCGGAAGGGGTGGAAGAATGCCGGGGGTGCGTGCCGTGACTTCCTCTCCTTTCGCTTGGTAAGATCCAACAGCGAGCACGTGGGTTTTTCGTCGTGTTTTTTGATCCTCCATGACCATGACCCGTGGTGCGCCCTTCTTGAGGTTGCTGATCTGGTCTCCAAGAGAGCTGATCTCGGTGGTCAGTTTTTGGTAAGCGGGGACCTTGGCGAGATGGGCCGAGATAATCTGCTGTTTTTGTTGAGGGGTTCTTTTTTCCATTGGGATGGCGAGAAGTATCCGAAGGTCTTGGTCTCCGGCCTTTAGCGAGGGAGATTTCGTACCCGAGGTCGAAAGTTTGAAGCGGCCGAGGAAGTGCTGCTTGTGGTCGGTGTTGTGGCGAAGGATGACCTCGATTTTGTCTTCTGGGTTGGCAGTGAAGGGCTGGGCCAGATGGAAAAGAGCGGCATGATCTTGTTTGATGGATTGACCATCCAGGACGGCCCAGCCGGTGTTCGGGTCTTTGTCAAGGGTGCCGGGAATTTTGTATGAGCCTTGCTCGAAGGTGGCTTTGGAGCGCTCGAGTTTGAGGGGCTTTTTCGTCTGTCCTTTCCGGATGAGGTGAGCTTCCAGGCCGGTCAAAACAAAGTTGCCGCTGTCGGAACGGGAGATGCCGACCTTGGTCATGCTTTTGTCACGGAGGGCGTCGAGCCGGAGGGCAGAGATCGTGCCATTGGGAAGGGGGGCGGTGAGTTCGAAGGTGACTTTATCGGGGTTGCTTCCCGAAGTGAGAATTGATTGGTCCGGGAGCGTTTTGAATTTGAGACCGGAGTCGCTTGCCTTGATGGAATCGGGGGTGAGTGCCGTCCATTGGGAAGGATAGTTACGGTGTTGTTCTTCCCAGGGGCCTTGTTTCGAGGCGAGAGATGCAGCGAGCTGCTTCCGGTCTTCGCTGACCTTGGCCAAGCGGGCTCCGAGTGACTTTTCCTGCTCCATTTGTTCATTTGTTTGGACGACGAGAACAGGCTTTGTTTTTGGATCGCCGCCTGAACCGGTGACGGGTGTTTGGTTGAAGAAGGCGGTGAGTGAGTAGTAGTCCTTTTGGCTCAGCGGGTCGTATTTGTGGTCGTGACAGCGGCAGCAGTTGAAGGTGAGGCCCATCCAGACGGTGCCCACGGTCTCGGCCATATCGAAGACGTAGTTGACGCGATTTTCTTCGGGGATTGAGCCACCCTCGCCGTTGATGGCGTGATTCCGGAGGAAGCCGGTCGCCAGCTTCTGTTCGTGGGTGGCATCCGGGAGGAGATCGCCGGCGATCTGCCAGACGGTGAAGTCGTCGTATGGGAGATTTCGGTTAATGGCATCGATGACCCAGTCACGCCAAGGCCACATCGTTCGTTCGGCGTCACCCTGGAAGCCATTGGAGTCGGCGTAGCGGGCGGCATCGAGCCAAGGCCAGGCGAAACGTTCTCCAAAGGCGGGGTCGGCGAGGAAGGAATCGACAAGCTTCTCCCAGGCGTTTGTGGAATTGTCTGCGAGAAAAGCCGAAACCTCATCCCGGGTGGGGGGAAGTCCTCTCAAATCAAACGAAAGGCGGCGAATCAGGGTTTCTTTTTCGGCGGGGGAAGAGAGCTTCAGGTCAAGGGACTTCAGTTTATTTGAGACGAGGGTATCAATCGGGTGCTCATCGCTGTCCGGGGCTGTGGGCTTTTTGACAGGGATGAACGTCCAGTGTTCCTCGTATTTGGCACCTTCCTTAATCCATTGATAGATGAGCTTTTTCTCCCTGACATCAAGCTGGATCAGGTGATCGGGCGGAGGCATGACCTCATCGGGGTCGGTGGATGTCATCCGCTTCCAGACCAGGGATTTTTCCGGTTCTCCGGGGACGATGCCTGAACCGGCTTTGCGATCAGCAAAAGCTCCTTCAGGCGTGTCGAGACGCAGATCAGCTTCCCGTGCGCCGGGGTCAAAACCATGGCAGGTAAAGCAGTGATCCGAGAGCAAGGGGCGGACGTGCGAATTGAACCCAATTGGCTCGGCTGTTGAGATCGCGGTGAGGGCGATCAAGATGAGTGACAGTCGGCGAAACATGATTTGGAGGGAGATTGGACGGGTTGAGGGAAAGGCAAAGGGGGGTGAATATTTTTCCGATGGAAGGCAGGACTCACTACGTAAAAAACCCAGCAGCTCTTACGTCCGGGATGGACATGGAGCGACAGGGATTTGAGAAAGAAACGCTTCATGTGGCCCGGCAGGAGTCTCGGCAATTTGCAGAGGAGTGCAAGGGCGCAACGGAAAGGGGAGGTGGTCGTGGTGACTGCGGCAGGGGCGGGTGCTCCGGCGATCCTGCAGCAGGAGAAAGCAGAGGCTCTTTGGCGGGCCCGGGTGGCGATATTTTCAGTGAAATACTTCGTCGAGATGATCGAAGAAGGGCGTTCCGGGCGGAAATCTACCAATCGGAGGTGAAATTTCCGGATTTTCGGCTTATCGGAGCCACTTTTCCCCGCTACAAGGGCGGCTCCTACGATATGGGCGATCTACGACTCAAACTCCAACGGGGGCTTCTTTCGGGGCTTCTGGTCTGCGGGGCTCCTGCTCTTGCACAAACTTCTCTTTCCAATGAAGCGGCAATACGCTCGGCGGATGCTCGGGATGCATATTCCTTAATCGAAGCGGGCGATTTGGCCTACCTTAAACAGAATTTCAAGGAAGCGATTTCAAGGTATGCCGAGGCTCTTGCAAAACTACCGGACGGTGCGAAATCAGTCGCGGGGCTCCGTGCCTCGGCGGTGCAGAGATTTTCCCAGGCCTCGTTTGTGCAGGCCCGGAACCTGACGCGGAAAGGTGACGCAAGGGGTGGAAAAGCTCTTTTGGACGAAGTTGAGGCGGTAGACCCCGACAATCCCCAGCTGAAAGCTTATCAGGCAAAGGCAGATGATCCGATCAGGAACAATCCTGCCTTGACCCCCGGGCACGCTGCAAATATCGACAAGGTTCGTCGTCTTCTTTACGAAGCCGAGGGCTACTATAATCTTGGGAAATTCGATAGAGCTTATTTGACCTACGAGGACATTCTACGGATTGATCAGCATAACAAGGCGGCCCGTCGTGGGATGGAGCGTTCAAATGCCGCAATTTCAGATTACTCGACGTCGGCGCGGGATCAGGCGCGGGCGGAGGGCCTCAAGGAGGTGGCCAAGCATTGGGAGCAGAGGGTCTACACGGATGATGATCTCCCGATTGTGGGGGGGAATGATTTGTTCAGCTTGGATTCCGGGAGGGATCTGTTGACGAAAATGAACACGATTATGATTCCCGAGTTGAGCCTCAATGGCGCGACTCTGGGGGAAGCGGTTGATTTTCTCCGGGTGGCGGCTTTGCAAGGGGATCAGACCACTCTGGATGAGAACGACAAAGGGGTTCCCTTTGTCGTTCAATTGGGTGATGAGACCCACCCTGCGGTGAAGGAGATTCGGGCTTCCCGGATCAATTTAAGACTCCGGAACGTGCCGCTTTCGGAAGCGGTCCGACTGGTGACCGAAGCTTCGGGGACGACATTTCGAGTTGATGAATTTGCCATCGTTCTCAATGCGGCGGGTTTTTCGGATCCGACTTTGGTTCGTCGGGACTTCCGTGTGCCTCCAAATTTGCTGACCGGGGTGTCGAATGCCAAGGCGGACGGTGATCCTGATCCTTTTGCCGACAAAGCTGCCGAGGGTGGTTTGTTTGCCAAGACTCTGACCGCAAAGGAAAAGTTGCAAAGCTACGACGTGAGTTTTCCAGACGGTGCCAGCGCTGGATACAACCCATCGAGCAATATTCTGACGGTGCGAAATACCGCCACCAATATGCGGCTTGTTGAAGCGATCGTAGACGATATTGCCAAGACCGAACCTGTCGTGGTGACCATCCGGACAACGGTCGTGGACATCAGCCAGGTGAATCTTGAAGAGCTGGGTTTTGATGTGATGCTTGGCGAGTTCGATGTTGGCCAATTCGGAACCTTGTCAGGTGGAACAACGGGGGTCGGGACTTCGATCAATGATATGATTCCCGGGAATCCGGTGACGTCCGGAAACCGGAGCGGAGATCTTTCCGGCACAACGGACGGCCTTGACGCGCTTTTGGCAAGGGAGTCACCTCCGACAGCCTCTGGCACGCTGAATAGTGATGGCGTCGGAAACAATTCCAGTAGTATCAATCTTCCAGCACGGACCAACGGCGGAGCTTCAAGGGCGAGTGGGATTGTCAGCCTGCGGGGTCTCATCGACGGGACGGCTCATGAAATTTTGATGAGGGGATTTGCCCAGAAGAAGGGCACCGATATTATGGTTCGTCCGGAAGTGGTGACTCGTTCGGGCGAGAATGCTTCGATTGAATCGGTGCTCGAATTTCCCTATCCCGAGGAATATGAACCACCCGAAATTCCGAATGCGGTTGGTGGCAACGACGGCATCGTAACTCCCGCCACGCCGACAAACTTTACGGTTGAAACTTTAGGAGTGACTCTGGAGGTTCTCCCGCAGGTTGGGCCGGATCGACGTATCATCGAAGTTGCGGTGAATCCCGTGATCCGGGATTTTGAGGGCTTTGTGAATTATGGAACGCCAATCGTGGGATCGAGTAATACGACGACGGTGAATCTGATCGATAATACGGCAGCGACGGAAAGCGTTTTTGGAGAGATCACCCCCAATGCCATTTTGAAGCCCCTTTTCCGGACGATCAGAGGAAAGACCAGTTTACGGATTCTCGACGGCCATACCATTGTTATGGGAGGTTTGGTGAATGAAAGGCGAAGGCAGATCAACGACAAGGTGCCCATCTTGGGCGATATTCCGTTTATTGGACGTATTTTTCGCAGCGATGGGGTTTTCATTGAGAAGCGTTCGGTCTTGATCTTTGTAAATGTTGAATTGACCGATCCCGCGGGTAATCCTTACCGAGACCGTTAATGAGCCAAAATATCCCTCCCCGCTCGCTTCCCCCGGAGGACGTGCAAGAATCAGGCGGACCTGTTTCCCGGAAGGAGCAGTATAGCTTGGATGAAATGATGAAGGCGCTCCGTGAGAAGGAGCGCGAAAAGGACGAACAGGGGGAGGTCGTGACCCGTTCAGATGGCTCGGTTGCCCGAAAGGTGAAGCGCCGGAAGCGGCGTTCCGAACAGTCTGAGAAGCCGACTCCGGGCAAGGAAAAGAAGCGGGTTTTGGTGAAGGTCATCATCGCCGCGGTTCTTCTCCTGGTGCTGTCATTGACTGCGGTCTTCCTGATTCTGAATCAGAATAGCAGCGGATATCGTGAAAAGCTGGAAGCATCTGCTTCGGAATGGACCGGGGCCGAGGTGGAATTCAGCGGATTTAAGAGGATGCCTCTTTCAGCTACCATGAATAAGGCCAGTTTCAAGTGGCCGGAAAGCTACTATCTTAGGGAGTTTGAGATGAGAAACCTTTCGGGAGACGTCAGCTTTCTTACTTTTCTAGGAGCGCGGCCCAAGGGAATACAGCTTGGCGGGAGAGTCGGTGAGATGGTGGTTCGGATGCCTGACTCAAGGGGGGGCGAATTGACGTCATTCGAGGAGTCCGACTTTCCATTCTTTTTTGATCAGTATTACTGTCAGGCCCTCGATGTGAAATTCGGTGACAGCAAAAACATCGGACTAAAGGGCGCCAGCGCGAGTTTACGACACATTAGTAATGAGGGGTTTCAGGTGACGATTGATCAGGGAATGTTCCAGTTTGCTGGATGGCAGGATTTTCCAATTTCTAGCGGCTTGCTGAGATTTAATAACAATGTCATTGATCTTAAGTCACTATCCCTCGAACAACCAGATGACGATGATACGTTTTTCAGCTCGAATTTGAAAATCAGCGGAGAGATTCCGCTGATTGAGGGAAAGCAGGTTCAGTTGGACGCAAGCACCGGGAATTTTTCCTTCAGTGGGTTAATCGGTAAAAGGTTGTCCCGGCTTTTCAGTGGAGCATTGATCGAGTCGAATGGCGCAATCGTTTTTACGATTGGAGAGAATCATGTCGATGAGATCGTCATGAATTTTACAGCGGATCGAATCAAGATGGGCGGTTTTCCGTTCCTTTCGAATTTGATTGAGCTCTTTCCAGATCGAAATCTTGATGAGCTTGAATTTAACAAAGGACTGGTTGATTCGGCGATCAAGGGTATTTTACGTATTCGGCCGGAAGGGATGGCGATCGAGAATCTGGAGATGATGGCCCAGAAGGGGAATATTCGAATCAAGGGGGGAGTTGTGATTGCCGATTCGGGAGAAATCAGGGGAAAGGTCGCAATGTCGATCAATCGGGTGTTTGTGACAACCCAGCCGAATCTCATTAACAATCCAAGATTGCAGGGGAGCATGGATAGCGGATATGTGAACATTAATTTCAGGCTAAAGGGAACAATTGACAAACCCGATGACACTTTCCGATCGGAGGTAGGAATGGAGGCCGCTTTGCCTGGTGCGGGGAGCCTTCCTGTCAGCGAAAAAGATGATGACCTTTGGGGGCCTCTTCAAAAATCCGAGACCAATCTCATCCCCGATCTTCTTCGTGAACGGGAAGAATGAGACCGGGGCGGCGAAACGGCTCTCTTCGCTTGTCCTTAGGGGCTGCCGACAGTAGTCTCATTGTGGAAAGCATCTTTAGCCCCACTGATTTATGCCAAACCCCTTTGGAACCACTTTTGAATCCCTGAAAAGTCCCGCCGGCCCTTTTGTGGAGGCCGTGCACAACGGTCCGTATCATCGGCTCAGTGAACTGATTGATTCAGGCCAGGGGCAGCTCATTTCCTTGAGGGCTCCCCGTGCCGGATATGGAAAGACGATGTTACTGTCCCGGCTTCGCGATAAAAAGAAGGGGGAGATAATGGTCGTGCCAATCCATCTGGCCGACGGTCGCAGAGTGGAGGGTGAGGGGATTCTGGAAGAACTTCTGACACAACTCACCGAGACAGTTTCCGGAACAGCAGGTTTGACGCGACTGGATTTGTACGCCCGCCGACTTTTTGCGCATGGATTACTTCCATTGGTATACTCGGGGGAAGTTCCTTCGCAGGATAAGGATGGCGCGTTGAGTAGTCTGCGCGAACGTCCGACCGAGGTATTTGACTTTCATCATGACGGCGCGTCGATTGCGCAGTGGACAAAGAGCCAGTTCGACATTCTTTTACCGCGGCTTTCTTCGGTCTTGAGCAAGTCCAGTGGTGCCAGCGGTCGCGACACGTCGTATTGGATTGAGCTTTTTTTTAACTACGCGATCCGAACGCCGAACGAGGCAATCCGAACCAGCGATTTGATGGAGACTGTGTTTGGGCGCGCGAGTCGGTTTAGATCAGGAGCGGGGTATTTGGACGGGTTGGGATCGTTTTTGAACCTGATCACTTTGGTTGAACCGGTGGTTTTGGTGTTGGACGAAGTGGACGGGCTGGCTAGCGATAGTGATGCCGCGCTGCGCACGACAAGCTGTTTGGTTTCATTATGGGAATCAGCGCCCCGAACGAGTGTCGTCATTTCGGTGAATGATGACGTTTGGCAGTCGGCATTCGCTCCACGACTCCCGTTGGGGTTGCAGGATCGACTTGAGGACGTCGTAATCCGACTGGACGAGTTGACCGAAGAGGAAGCGAAATTGCTCGTGACGATCCGCTCAGGGGGCGAAGCCGAAAAAGTATTAGCTCGAATGGACCTGACTTCGGGAGGGCTCTATCCCAGAGCTGTCCTAAAGGCCGCCCGCGAAGCCTGGGAAATCCGGGATGAGGTGGAGGGGGCATCAGATTCACCTTCTTTCGAAGCTGTTCCGGATGCGGGAACACCCTCTCAGGCCGAGATTAGCCCCGTAGCAATTACGGATGGTGAGGGAGGCGTTTCCGATCCAGCTTCCTTCGGATTTACCGCGGTTCCGGGACCAGTCTATCCTCCACAAACTGTGCGACGTGTTGCGCTTCCCAGAAAATTCGAGGTGCAAAGGATTCGTCAGAATCCAGCCATTGTTGAGTTTGCTCCTCCTGTGGTGAGAGCGGCTCCTCCGGTGGTTCAAGGCGCTCCTGCCCTGGAAAATCCATCCGCGCCCGAATTGACAAGCCCTTTTCAGGTTTCCTCATCTCCTCCGGTGCAATCACAGCCTGTTTTTCCACCTGCACAACCGTTCGAGTCATCTCCTTTTGAGCCTTCCGGGGCACCTTTTGCGCCAGAGATTTCGCCCTCTCAAATGGAATCCCCGTTTCAGCCGGAAGCGGAATCTCAAGGCAGTCTCCGGTCCTACCCTTTGAGTTCACCATTTGATCCTCCTCCAGGGCAACCATCTGTTCAGGAGGAAGTTCCCGGGGCTCATCCAACAGATCCCGCTCGGGCATTCCCGACACCTCCGGCCTTTACCGCGGCGCCTCCGCAGCAGGTGACTCCGCCTCCGATGGGAAATCAGCCTGCACCAACGAATGGTCCGTTTGAAGCTGCCCCGCCGGCGTCGGAGGCTGCTCCGCAAGCTGAAGTTCCAAAGGCCGATACTGACGCGATTGATGAGTTACTTCGCCAATTCCGGGAGCATCGGGATTCCTAGATTTCAGGAATCTCGGTTTCAAAGACTTCACGCAGGGTGGTCTCCATCATTGATTTCATTTTGGCAATCGCGATGGGTTTTCCCGCTTCGTCCTCGGCGCAGGTCATCCTGACTCCATCGATTCCACACGGAGTGATGGATTGAAAAGGTGGCAAGCTGATGGTCTGAACGTTGAGGGCAAAGCCGTGGAGTGTGACCCAGGAACGGACGCCAACGCCAAGTGATGCGATTTTTCTGTTCTCGACCCAAACGCCGGTGAGTCCTTTGCGTCGCCGGGCTGCTATTCCAAATTTGGAAAGTGCACTGATGATGGTTTCTTCAAGATTCCGAAGGTGTAGGTGGAGATCCTTTTCCCGTTTTCCGAGGTCGAGAATGGCATAGCCGACGAGTTGCCCCGGACCATGGTAGGTTCCCTGACCTCCGCGATTGATTTCAACGACAGGGTGGGGGAGATGCGGGGTGTCTCGAAGGCTACTTTGGTCACGGGTTCGTCCGATGGTGTATACCGGTGAGTGTTCCAGTAGGAGAATGGTGTCATCAATGAGCCCCTCCCGTCGTTGTCTGACGAGGTTTTCCTGAAGAATCCAGGTTTCTTGAAAATCCCGGTCCGCACCGAGATCCCTTACGATGAATGGGCTCATCGTTTTGACTTGGGGAGTGCGAGCCACTCTTGAATTTCTGCGAGTGGACGGGTGTTGACGACGTCCTCACGCCGCAGCCAGCCTTTGCGGGCGATACGGGCTCCATAGGCGAGAAATTGAAGTTGTTCGGTGGCATGGGCATCGGGATTGATCGAAGTGAGGACTCCTTTGTCCCGCGCGCGATGCCACCAACGCCAATCCATGTCGAGGCGCCAGGGGTTGCAGTTGAGTTCAATCACAGTTCGAGTCTCGGCCGCGCAATCAATGATTTTTTCGATGTTCACGGCGTATGGATCACGACGAAGGAGGAGTCGACCGGTCAGGTGTCCGAGCATGGTGACGTGTTCGTTTTCCATGGCCCTGATGAGGCGGGCGGTCATTTCATCTTCGGGAAGGTTGAAAACGTTGTGAACCGAGGCCACGCAGTAGTCCAGTTGGGCTAAGAGATCGTTGTCGAAATCGAGTGAGCCGTCTTTGAGAATATCCACTTCGGAGCCTGGAATAAGGGCGAAGTCGTCAAAGGATTCGTTGAGTTTTCGAATGGTGGCGATTTGCCCGATTAGGCGATTTTCGTCGAGACCATTGGCTTGAAAGGATGATTTTGAGTGGTCGGCTATCCCGAGGTACTGAAGGCCATGATCCTTGGCGGCTCCGGCCATTTCCTCGAGGGTGTTTTGACCGTCCGAGGCAATCGTGTGGTTGTGAAAAGTTCCTCGGAGATGTGAGAGTTCGACGAGGGCAGGCAATTCTCCTTTTTGGGCGGCTTCGATTTCTCCCCGGTTTTCACGAAGTTCAGGAACAACCCAATCCAGGCCAAGGGCGCGATAGATGTCAGCCTCTTCCTTGACTTCGGGGATGTCCCCCTCGCCCGTGAAGTCGTACTCGTTGAGCGAGAGCCCCTTTTTCAAAGCGAGGGAGCGCAGTTCAACGTTGTGCTCCTTGCTCCCGGTGAAATATTGCAGGGCGAAGGGAAAGTGGGCATTGCTGACCGCGCGAAGGTCGCATTGGAGTCCGTTTTCGAGCCGGATCGAAGCTTTGGTTTCGCCGTGCACAATGACCTCATGCACTTCGGGGAATTCGGTGAAAAATTGGGTCAATTCGGCCGGCTTGGTGGTGGCGACGAGAAAGTCGAGATCGTGGAGGGTTTCCTTCGATCGGCGATAGGATCCAGCGATGGCCGAGCGTGACACCTTTGGGTGATCCCGGAGACGTTCGAGTAAGGTCTCAGCCAAAGGGGCCACCTCGCCGAGACGGAACCGGTCGGCAAATTTTTCGCGATTTTCGATCGCGGAGAGGATTTTTTCGACTGTCTTGGCTCCGAAACCGGCGAGGTTTGAGATCTCCTTACCTTGGCAGGCTTCCTTGAGTTCGGCAACGGAGGAAATGCCAAGTTTATCGTAGAGAGCTTTGATCTTCTTTGGTCCCAATCCCTGGACTTCAAAGAGTTCGAAGAGAGTGGGTGGGAATTCGCCCTTTAAGTTTTCGTAGTATTGCAGGGCACCGGTCGAGGCCAGTTCATGAAGCTTTTGTTGCAGGGCGTCGCCGATGCCTTTGATCCCTTTGAGCTCGCCATCGGCAGCCAGGGCAACGATGTCGCCATCGAAATTTTGTACGATTTCGGCTCCCTTTCGATAGGCGCGGGTTTTAAAGGGATTTTCACCCTTAAGTTCAAGAAGGAGGGCAATCTCTTCAAGAGTGCTCACCAAAGTGTCACGGGTCACGTCAGCCATTCATGTGAACATGCTTCGGCGAGCGCGATTTGCAAGACTAAGGCCTTCGCGAAAGAGGAGAGATCTGCTACCCCTTCGTCGATGAGCACTCCGAATGTGAAGTTTTACAATGCGGCAATCGACGCAGCCCAGTCCGGCGACATCCCCGCGGCCCGCGAGGCCATTGAATCGGCTTTGACCGAGGACCCGAATGATGTCCAAAGCTGGCAGCTTTATGCGGTGGTATTGAATGCCCTTGGTGAGACCGAGAAGGCTGGGAAGGCGACGGCGAAAACCAAGGAGCTGGGATTGAGCGAGGTTGATGAGCTGATCATGAAGGCTGCAGATGCCATTGGTCAGAACAAATTCGGGTTGGCGATCACCCACTATGAGGATGCCTTGGAACTGGATCCCAACCGTCCCGAGGTCTATGTCAGTTATGCCCTGGCGCTCATGCATGGTGATTACCCTTCCGATGCTGAAGAGGCGGCGGACAAGGCGGTTGAAATGGCACCTGGTGATGCTTCGGCCTGGTATGCCCGTGGCCGAATTCTACGTCTTCGCGGGAAAAAAAATGATGCTCTGGAAAGTTTAAAGAAGGCTCTCGAACTTCAGGGGAATCTTGTTCTCGCTCGATACGAATGCGGTATGATTCTCGCTGAGACCGGGGAGCTGCAGGCGGCACTGGAGTGTTTCGAGGAGGTCCTCGAGGATCACCCTGAAGATGAGAATGCGATCGCCGCCAAAGCTGCGATTTTGGCTAAGATGGAGGAGATGAATTCCCAGGGATAAGGATTGCAAGCCGGGAAGGGAAAGGCAGGATGCGCATCACTTACTGTAACACAGATTATGAGTCGTAAAATTTGGTTGGATGGAAACATCGTTGATGAGTCGGAAGCAAAGATTTCAGTCTTCGATCACGGTCTTCTTTATGGTGATGGAATCTTCGAAGGGATTCGCTTTTACGAGGGACGGGTCTTTCGTTTGAGTGAGCACATTGAGCGCCTCTATCTCTCGGCGAAGGCTCTCCTTTTGAAGATGCCGTGGACTCTTGAGGAAGTTTGCGAAGCGACGCTGGAAACGATTCGTGCGAATGGCCTGACCGACGGCTATATCCGGCTTGTCGTGACCCGCGGTGTGGGTGACCTGGGTCTTAATCCTTACCTTTGTCCTTCACCATCGATGTTCATCATCGCATCGAGCATTACTCTTTATCCTGCCGAACTCTATGAGAACGGATTGGAGGTCGTGACTTGTTCGACCCGACGTCCGACTCCCGCAAGTCTCAGTCCGCAGGTGAAATCGCTCAATTACCTCAACAACGTGATGGCGAAAGTTGAGGCCTTAAAAACAGGAGCCAAGGAAGGTCTCATGCTCAATGAGCAAGGCTACGTGGCCGAGTGCACCGGAGACAATGTCTTCATTGTGAAAAAAGGTGAGGTGATTACGCCGCCTGTTTCAGATGGCAGCCTCGACGGCATTACCCGCCAGGTGATTTTTGAGCTCTGTGAGGAACTGGGAATCAAGATCCGGGAGGCTTCAATGACTCGCTACGATGTCTATACCGCAGATGAATCATTCCTGACGGGAACCGCAGCCGAGACCATTCCGATGGTGATGCTGGATGATCGGGAGATCGGCGACGGGAAGCCCGGTGAAATCAGCCTCAAGCTGATCGAAGCCTACCGCAAAAAGGTGCGCTCCGAAGGGACGGCGTTTTAGTTGCTGGTCATTGGGCCTCTTCATTCCTAGATTCACCGAATGAAGACGTTCCTTGCCGCCTCTCTTATACTCAGTTCCTTTCTTTCGGCCGCTCCATTCGGCGAGCAAATCAGTGAGTCTGGAATCAAGCATTCTTTTCTCATGACGGGGACCAAGACCGCCATCATCGGTGAAGACTGTGAGGTGATTTGGGAAGTTCTTGCAAATTCGCGGGACGGAGAAGTGCTGCCGAATGGAAATGTTTTGATCACCTTTGCGAAGGAGGTGAAGGAATTCACGAAAGAGAAGAAGGTGGTTTTCCATTACAAACTTGCTGATGGAAACAAGGAGATCAGCACGGCCACCCGGCTTGCTGATGGAAATACCCTGATTGCTGAGATGGGGGCGAAGCCACGGATCCTGGAGATTTCTCCGGATGGCAAGGTCGTGATTGAGGTTGCGGTGAAGCCGGAGACTGACAACACGCATATGCAGATTCGGATGGCCCGCAAGCTTCCCAATGGGAACTATCTTGTTCCCCATCTGCTGGCTTTTGCGATCAAGGAATACACTCCAAAAGGTGAAATTGTCCGGACGATCAAGACCGATTTGCCCGAGCTGGGAGGGCGGGAAAAGAGGAACTGGCCCTTCACCGCCATCCTTCTCGAGGATGGCAGGATTATGGCCAACCTCACCAATGGCAACAAAACGGTAATTTTTGACAAGGACGGCAAGGTGAACTGGGTCTTCGCTGATGACCGCTGTGCCGATCCCTGCGGTGGTCAGTTTTTAGCCAACGGAAATGTCGTGGCTTGCCAGTATGGCTCAAAGGCTGATGCCAGGCCTGATGCCATTGAGATTTCCCCGGACAAGAAAGTGGTGTGGGAATTCAAGGCCTCCAAATTCAGGGGTTTCCACGAAGTCCATGTTCTCACCACCAATGGTAAGTCGGCGGGTGGGCGACGTTAGTCGCTCCGCCGGGGGCGGGAACCCATGATGAGGCGGACGGCGGCCATGGGCAGAAGTCCGATTAGGGCTGCTGCTGCTGCGACTTTGAGTCCCGGGTAGATGCGTGGTCGGTCTGCGAGAAGGGCGTTTAAGGAGTCGCGGACGACTTGATCTGCCGGGACGTAGAAGCCCTCTCTGACAGGGAGGGCGCTTGTGGGGGATCGTCTGGCAACATCACCGAAGCCGGTTTTTATCGGACCGGGGCAGACGGCGAGGACCCGGACTCCCTGATCCCGGAGTTCGAGACGAAGTCCTTCGCTAAAGCTGGTGACGTAGGATTTGGTGGCGGCATAGACTGCGAAATCCGGAATGGGAAGAATACCGGCGAGAGAGCTGACGTTCAGGATGGCCCCCCGGCGGGCAATGAGGCCCGGAAGGAGAGAGTGGGTGAGGTGGGTGAGTGCCTCCATATTGAGGCGGATCATTTGTTCCGTTTTTCCCCAGTCGGAAGTACGGAATTCACCGTAGTCACCCATGCCTGCGTTATTCAGGAGGCAATCGGGATAGAGGTTCTCTTGTGAGAGGGCATTGAGAAGATGATTGCGACCTGAGTCGTTCGCCAGGTCGGCGGCGAAGGTTTTCACCCTAAGATGCGGGTGTTTGCCAATCAGATCGGTGGCGATCTCCTCAAGAAGATTTTCACGCCGGGCGACGAGGACAAGTGTCTCGACGCGGGGCGCAAGTTGATGGGCATATTCCAGGCCCAATCCCGAGCTCGCTCCTGTGATAAGAACGCATCGGAAATCGGGAAGTGGGCAGGGCGACGACATGCCTTTCGGGATCTAGCCCTGGGGCTGATTTTCGTCGACTTTGATGATGCGAAGGGGAAGTCGCTGGACGAGCTCACCATCGACCAGAATATCGACGGAGTAGACACCGGCACGAGGGAAGGTGAGACCCTGGAAGCCAACAATGAGGTGGCGTGTCATGAAGGCGACGTTTTCAGGCATTTTTACAGGCATGGCTCCCTTGATGGGCATCTTTTCGTTGATGGGTTTGCCGTCCTCATCGATCACAGAAATCTGGAGTTCGTGATCTCCGTCGTCCTCGGGAGTGAAGCAAAAGCGCATGGCAAGCGAGCATTGGGGGTGCACGATGGGGGTGGCTTTGGCGGCGAGGGCGTCAAAGGTTCCGGAGATGACCATCTTGCCTTGATATTCGGCGGCAAAATCGCAGAGAGTAGCTACTTGTAAGTCCATAATTGAAGTTCAGAAATAAGGGCCGGAATCGGCACGCCCTTGGGTGCCTTATCCCGTCGAATTGGTAAAGGGGGAAAGGAGTAAAATAATTACTCGTCAGCGGGGGTCTCGGGTTTTTCACGAGGCTCATCTGCGGGGATCTCGGGCACGGTGGGGATGACCGGAACAGCTTCCGGGATGTCCTCCCCGGGAACCGTGGGGATGACGATCTCCGTAAGAGGAATGGCTGAAGGGATTTCAGGTTCGTCCGTGGTGGGTGTGGGAACAACGGGAACTTCGGTGATGAACTCGTCATCTTCAACGATGATGGCCTCCGGGATACTTGTATCGGGGGCGATTGTTTCGTTGTCTTCGGTTACGATGAGGGCACGGCCCGCAGGTTTAAGGTTCTCTTGAATCTCAGTTCGAAAATTCCGGAAAAACCGCTTCACCATGGGAGCTGCTTGTCGACCTCCACTGACGGTTTCGCCAGGCACGCCCTCGTAGACAACGGCGAAGGCATAGCGGGGATTTTCGTAGGGGAAGAAGCCGGCGAACCATGCCAGGTTTTGGTTTTTTTCGGGTTTCCATTGTGCAGTCCCGGTCTTGCCGCACATGATGGTAAATCCGAGATCAGCTCTTTGTCCGGTGCCATAGGCGGCATGGACGACATTGCGCATGCCATTCTTGGTGGTTTCTAATGAAACGGGGGAGAGGTTGAGGTCATTGCGTTTCTTAAAAGCGGGAGCTTCGATCACGCGGCCATGGAAATCTTGAATTTGGCGGACAAGTTGGAGGTCCATGAGCACGGAGCCGTTTCCAATCGCAGCCATGGATTGGGCGACCTGCAGGGGAGAGGCGAGGACGAGTCCTTGTCCGATGGAAAGGTTTGCGGTGTCGCCATCGGTGGTGGGACGCCCCATCTTCTCCATAATGTAATCCGGTGAAGGCGCGACTCCTGCTGTTTCTCCGACAAGGGGAAGGCCGGTCTTGGAGCCGTATCCAAGGCGTCGGCCGACAGAGAGAAAGGCCTGCGGGCCGGTCCTAATCCCAACTTGGTAGAACCAAGGGTTGATGGACTTTGCGAGTGCCCGCTTGGCGTCGACCCAGCCCTGATGGCCGCCCGAGTGGTTGCGGAACCATTTATTACCGATCTTGATTTTGTAGGGGCAATCAAATTTCTGGTCGTAGCGGATGGATCCGCTGTTGATCGCAGCGAGGGTGACGACAGGCTTGAAGGTTGAAGCGGGTGGATATCGGGACTGGAAAGCGCGTCCGAAGAGGGGAGAGGAAGGGTCTTCGTTGAGTTCCTGATATCGTTCGGTGGTGATGTAGGGCACGAATTCGTTGAGATCGAACGTTGGGAGGGAGGCCATCACAAGGACTTCGCCGGTCTGAATGTCGATCACGACAAAAGCACCGCGCTTCGCTCCTTCGCGAAGAACCCGCTCGGCGTAACGTTGCCACTCAAGATCGATGGTGGTGACGACGTTTCCTCCCGGGCGGGGGCGTCGGATGGGTTCATCGAGGACCTTGGTTCCGTTCTTATCGAAGAGCATTTTTTTCAAGCCCGGGACGCCGCGGAGCTTCTGATCAAAGATCATTTCAAAGCCCGATTTTCCCATGTCGGATTGAAAGAGGGGATCGCCCTCGTTGATAGGGCCGGAGGGAAGGACTGTTTGAGCTCCTACGTAGCCGATGAGATGTGCGGCCACCGATTTTTCGGGATAATACCTGAGGTAGACCGGAAGAAGCGTGAGTCCGGGAGTAAGTTTTGCCTCAAGGTCCTTGGCTTGGCTCTCTGAAAAAATTTGTGAGATCTTCCGGGGAAGCCACCGGCGGTTCCGATAATAATCGGCGAGCTTCGTATCGGGATACTGTTGGTCACCATTGACGAGGTCATTGGCTTCCGCGATTCGTGCCTGAGCCCAGGCAACGGCAGATTCGGTTTGGGCGGGGCCCTCGTAGGCGGTGAAGTCCAAAGCGAGATGATAGGCCATCTTGGTCTGGGCGAGGGGACGCCCTTCCCGATCAAGAATGAGACCACGGGGAGCGGGAACGGAAATGGTCATGGTCCGGGCCATTCCTTCGCTGAAGATGGAGGCATCGTCAGCAGATGGGCCTTGTTCCTCTTTGGTATCCCCGGGAACAGTGGGATTCGCGAGGAAAGGCGTTTCCGTCGACTCCTGCGCGGGAAGAAGAAGGGCGGCACTCAGGCCGATGATGATTTTCTGCCAGATCATGAAGGGACAATACGCTGTAATTCGGAGCGTTACCAGTCCCACTCGCGGGGATTTCCACCGATGTGATTGACGATCTCAAGAGGGATGAAAATGGTTTCCGTTTTCCATTTTGTTTTGGTGCGACCTTTGGCTCGGATGCTCACGTTTGTGTGGATTTTGATTTTACCATGGATCGTAAAATACGGAGATTTGAGCGACTGTCAAAGCAGGGCGTTTGGTTGGCTGGGCTATTCTTGGATGGGGGCTGCGGTTTTG